>NZ_AKJR01000106.1:0-7358 GCF_000282235.1 Pseudomonas sp. GM24
TACGCCAGAATCCGCCGGCTTGTGTGCTTTGGGGGCGGGTTCTATTGTGGTGCGGTTGCTGACGAATCAGCGATCGGGTTTAGCGACCTGAATCTTTGTAGGCGCACCAGCGCTCCAAACTCAATTGCAGACACTCTTTCTGCAACTGATGTCATGGCGGCTGTGCGCGGGAGACCTTCGGGTCTGCCGGGCGCCTACACCCGGTTCGCTAACCTGCGTCCAGCCGCCACCTTACCTGTTTAGCGACGGGTTTTAGCGGCTCCACCTTGTAGGAGCTTCACCATGATAAAACCAACACCCAACCCACCCGAAATCGACCTCGCCTCCCCCTACGAATCCCTCGATTCGAAAAAACTCAACGACGCCGCCGAACGTGCCCTCGATCACTACCTCTGCCCACCCGGCTCCACCCCTCCGCCCCGTAAAACCCGCCGGATGTACGCCGTTACTGCCGATTTCAAAAACGAGGAGTTGCTGGCCGATGCCAGCGAAACACTCGCCTCCGCCAGAACCATCGCCCATGACTTCGCCCATCTCGTACCCGCGTCGCAGCGCAGGACGCTGCTGGGGATCGCGCAACTGATCATGCTCGGCGAATTGGCGGTGAATCGGGTGATGGATAATCTGGAGTTGCCGGGTTGACGCAGGCATTGGGGACACCAGCTGATTGATCCAGCGTCAATTCTGATGCCTTCACGAGCAGGCTCGCTCCCACCGTTGAACGGCTTCCAAAGTGGGAGCGCCAATGCTGGCTAAGGCGCAACACAAAACCTTGAGGCAGAAAAAAACCGCCGCCCCGTTTCAATCGGGACGGCGGGTTGCAGATCACTACGCCGTTAAAACCTGCTCAGGTGTAATCGGGCCGAAACTGAGCTCCTTGCCGTTGATATAGCGCGCGCCCTTGAGCAGCTCCTTACCCTCAATAACGACGACCTCGTTCTGCGGATACATAAACGTCACCACCGATATCGGCGTCGTACGCTCCGACAGCCCCCAAGACACTTCTGTCCGCTGCTCTATGAGGGTGAGTGCCCAATCAAACCAAATGATGGGGAGGTCTTCGATCTTGATTTCGCGCTCCGGATTTTCCCAACGAAAGTCCTGCCGCGCCGTCAACAAAAGCGCATTTCCCTCTATGACGAATTGCGGCTTGCCAAATCGCCTCTCCATTTCACTGTTGATCCAGACATCCAGGTACAAATCCGGATCAGTGAAGAGTTCGAAAAGCATCGCACTGTTGACGATTTTTCCTGCAGAAGCACCAATCACACTGTAGTTATTGTGGTACGCCAACCCCTCCAGTTCCGGCCGAATCGCGTTGTTCGACACTTCCAGATAATTGGCGCTGTAGGCGTTGGCCATCTGTTTGAAATGGGTGAAGTCCAGCATCAACTTGAAAGTCACGGTGTAACCGATTGCGCGATCGGCTGTACGCTGCTCCAACACTCCCGAGACGAATTCGACCTCCATACCTTGCAACTTTATGTAGGGCTGGTCTGCCATGATTGCTTCCTCTGAAACCCGATGCAGGCGCCGCTCCCTGGTACTCGTATCAGATGAACAGAGCGACCAATGCAGGGAAATGCCGGGAGAATTCCCATGGCAATGAGAGCGCCGGCGGGCGCAGCCGTCTACTGTCAGACTTGACAGGTTCAGAGGCTTTCCAGACAGACGGTAACCGTCAGGAATCGCGCCGCAGATCCGGCGGAATCGGCAAGTCGTCCTTGAGCGGATCCGGACGTTTGCCCTTGCCCGCACGGTACTGGCGAATCTGGTAGACGTAGGCCAAGACCTGAGCGACTGCCAGGTACAGCCCGCCGGGAATTTCCTGATCCAGCTCAGTGGAGTAGTAGATCGAGCGCGCCAGCCCCGGCGATTCGAGGAGCATGACGTTGTTGGCGACGGCGATTTCGCGGATTTTCAGGGCGAGGAAGTCGCTGCCCTTGGCCAGTAATATCGGCGCGCCGCCCTTCTCCGAGTCGTACTTGAGCGCGACGGCGTAGTGGGTCGGGTTGGTGATGACCACGTCGGCGTCGGGAATTGCCGCCATCATGCGGCGCTGGGACATTTCGCGCTGGGTCTGGCGGATGCGCTGTTTGACTTCCGGGCGACCTTCCTGGTCCTTGTGCTCGTCGCGCACTTCCTGCTTGGTCATCAGCAGTTTCTTGTGCGCTTCCCAGAGCTGCACCGGCACGTCGACGGCGGCAATGATGATCAGGCCGCAGGCCAGCCACAAGGTACTCCAGCCCACCAGCGTGACGCTGTGAATGATCGCCATTTCCAGCGGCTCGTGGGCGATCCGCAACAAGTCATCGACGTCCGCCGACAACACCACCAACGCCACACCCAAGGTAATCAGAAACTTGGCCAGCGCCTTGAGCAGTTCGACTACAGCCTTGAACGAAAACATTCGCTTCAAGCCTGCCGCCGGGTTCATCCGGCTGAACTTGGGCGCCATGGAACCGGCCGCAAACAGCCAGCCACCGAGGGAAATCGGCCCGATCAGCGCCGCGAGCAACAGGGTGATCATGAACGGCTGGATGGCCAACAACGCCATCTGACCCGACTTCAACAGAAATGCGCCCATGGAACCCTGATCCATGATCACCTCACGCGACAGCGTGAAGTTCAGGCGCATCAGCTCCATCAAGTCTTCGGCGAGCATGCCGCCGAACACCAGCAGCGCACCGGCGCCGGCCATCATCACGGCGAGGGTGTTGAGTTCTTTGGAACGAGCAATCTCGCCCTTCTCACGGGAGTCTTTTTTGCGTTTGTCCGTGGGGTCTTCTGTTTTGTCCTGACCGCTTTCGCTCTCTGCCATGACTCAGCGCGCCCGTGCCAGTTCGCGTAGCAGCTGCAAGGCTTCAGTGGCCAGCGGCTGATACTGATTGAGAATGTCCGCCAGACCGACCCAGACAATAAACAGACCGAGGACCAGGGTCAGCGGGAAACCGATGGAAAAAATGTTCAGTTGCGGTGCGGCGCGAGTCATCACGCCAAATGCGATGTTGACCACCAGCAACGCGGTGACCGCCGGCAATACCAGCAGCAACGCCGCACCGAGGACCCAGCCGAGTTTGCCGGCCAGCTCCCAGTAATGCGCAGTCATCAGACCGCTGCCGACCGGTAGCGTGGTGAAGCTTTCGGTGAGCACTTCGAAGACCACCAGATGGCCGTTCATCGACAGGAACAGCAGCGTCACCAGCATGGTGAAGAATTGCCCGATCACTGCCACCGAGACACCGTTGGCCGGGTCGACCATCGAGGCGAAACCCATGCCCATCTGGATTGCGACGATCTGCCCGGCCACGGCGAAGGCCTGGAAAAACAGTTGCAGGGAAAACCCGAGCACCGCGCCAACGAGAATCTGCTCGGCTATCAGCAGCAAACCGCTGAGGTCCAGCGGGCTGACCGCCGGCATCGGCGGCAGGCTCGGCGCAATGCACACGGTTATCGCCACCGCGAAATACAGGCGGATCCGGCGTGACACCAGGGTGGTGCCGAACACCGGCATCACCATCAGCATCGACGCCACGCGAAACAGCGGCAACATGAACGACGCCACCCAGGTACTGATCTGGGTGTCGGTCAGCTGAAGCAGCGATTGCATGGCTTAGCCGATGACCATCGGGATGTTTTTGTACAACTGAATGATGTATTCCATGAACGTCTGCACGATCCACGGACCGGCGACGATCAACGTCACCAGCATCACCAGCAGACGCGGCAGGAAGCTCAACGTCTGTTCGTTGATCTGGGTCGCAGCCTGGAACATCGCCACCAGCAAGCCGACCAACAGGCTCGGCACTACCAGAATCGCGACCATCAATGTGGTCAGCCAAAGGGCTTCACGAAAGATATCGACCGCAACTTCCGGCGTCATGGCGAGACACCTCCAAAACTGCTGGCCAGGGTGCCGATGATCAGCGCCCAGCCATCCACCAGCACGAACAGCATGATCTTGAACGGCAGCGAAATGATCAGCGGCGAGAGCATCATCATACCCATCGCCATCAGCACACTGGCCACGACGAGGTCGATGATCAGGAACGGAATGAAGATCATGAAGCCGATCTGGAACGCGGTTTTAAGCTCGGAGGTGACGAACGCCGGCACCAGAATGGTCAGCGGCGCCTGATCCGGGGTGGCGATGTCGGTGCGCTTGGACAGGCGCATGAACAGCTCCAGATCGCTGGTGCGGGTCTGGGCGAGCATGAAGTCCTTGATCGGCACCTGGGCTTTTTCTACCGCTTGCTGGGCGGTGAGTTTTTCCGCCAGATACGGTTGCAGCGCATCGTTGTTAACCCGATCGAACACCGGGGCCATGATGAACAGGGTGAGGAACAGCGCCATGCCGGTGAGGATCTGGTTCGACGGCGTCTGCTGCAGGCCGAGGGCCTGACGCAGGATCGAGAAGACGATGATGATCCGGGTGAAACTGGTCATCAGAATCACGGCCGCCGGAATGAAGCTCAGCGCGGTCATGATCAGCAGGATCTGCAGACTGACCGAATACTCCTGCGCGCCATCGGCGTTGGTGCCCAGCGTGATCGCCGGGATCGACAACGGATCGGCGGCGAACGCCAGCGGCGCGGCCAGCAACAAGGCCAGCGTCAAGACGATGCGTAACGCACCCATTACTTCGTATCCTTCTGATCCTTGCCGAGTATCTTCAGCAACTGCTGGGCAAAATCCGGAGTGGCTTTTTCACTGGTGCTCGGCACCGGCACCGGCTCCTTGAGCACGTGCAGCGCGGTGATGGTACCGGGGCTCAAGCCGAGCAGAATTTGCTCGTTGCCGACCTGCACCAGCAACAAACGGTCACGCGGCCCGAGCGCGCGCGAACCGATCAGCTCGATCACTTGCCCCTTGCCGGCCGGACCCGCCTGTTGCACCCGGCGCAACAGCCAGGCGAGGAAGAAGATCAACCCCAGCACCAGCAACAGGCCGAACACCAGTTGCGTCAGTTGCCCGGCCACGCCGCTGTTGACCATCGGCGCGGTGGCGGCAGGCACTGTGGTGGTCGTCGACGGTTCGGCGGCCAGCACGCTCAATGGCAATGCCAGCAAAGCCCAGAGAAACCGTTTCACTCAGCGCAGCTTCTTGATGCGTTCGCTTGGGCTGATCACGTCAGTCAGGCGGATGCCGAACTTCTCGTTGACCACTACCACTTCGCCGTGCGCGATCAGCGTGCCGTTGACCAGCACGTCCAGCGGCTCACCGGCCAGACGATCGAGCTCGATCACCGAACCCTGGTTGAGTTGCAGCAGGTTGCGGATGTTGATGTCGGTGCTGCCGACTTCCATCGAGATCGATACCGGGATGTCGAGGATGACGTCCAGGTTCGGGCCGTCGAGGGTCACCGGATCGTTGTTCTTCGGCACGCTGCCGAACTCTTCCATCGGCAGACGCGAGCCGCTGGCTGCGTCGGCGGCCAGCAGGGCGTCGATGTCAGCTTGACCGTCACCGGTTTCTTCCAGGGCCGCAGCCCATTCGTCAGCCAGTGCCTGGTCGTCCTGGGCGTTCATATCGTCGTTCATCATGTGTCCTCGGCGGGCAACAATTCAGTTAATGCAAAAGGGGGTGTGGCGCCGTTTCAGCGGCGCTCGATCGGCTCGATCACTTGCAACGCGAGGTTGCCTTTGTGTGAGCCCATCTTGACCTTGAAGGCCGGCACGCCGTTGGCGCGCATGATCATTTCGTCCGGCATCTCGACCGGGATCACATCCCCCGGCTGCATGTGCAGGATGTCACGCAGCTTCAACTGGCGACGCGCGACGGTGGCACCGATCGGCACGTCGACGTCGAGCACGTCCTGGCGCAGGGCGTTGACCCAGCGCTCGTCCTGATCGTCGAGGTCGGACTGGAAACCGGCATCGAGCATTTCGCGCACCGGTTCGATCATCGAGTACGGCATGGTCACGTGCAGATCGCCGCCACCGCCATCGAGTTCGATGTGGAAGGTGGAGACCACGATCGCTTCGCTCGGGCCGACGATGTTGGCCATGGCCGGGTTCACTTCCGAGTTGATGTACTCGAAATTGACTTCCATGATCGCCTGCCAGGCTTCTTTCAAATCGACGAAAGCCTGCTCCAGCACCATGCGCACCACGCGCAGTTCGGTCGGGGTGAATTCACGCCCTTCGATCTTGGCGTGACGGCCGTCGCCACCGAAGAAGTTGTCCACCAGTTTGAACACCAGTTTGGCGTCAAGGATGAACAGCGCGGTGCCGCGCAACGGTTTGATCTTGACCAGGTTGAGGCTGGTCGGTACGTACAGCGAGTGCACGTATTCGCCGAACTTCATCACCTGCACGCCACCGACGGCAACGTCCGCCGAGCGGCGCAGCATGTTGAACATGCTGATGCGGGTGTAGCGGGCAAAACGCTCGTTGATCATTTCCAGAGTCGGCATGCGTCCACGGACGATGCGATCCTGGCTGGTCAGGTCGTAGCTTTTGACACTGCCGGGTTCGGCAGCGTTATCGGTCTGTACCAGACCATCGTCGACGCCATGCAACAGCGCGTCGATTTCATCCTGGGACAGCAGATCCTGCACGGCCATGTCGTGTTCCTACTGCAGTACGAAATTAGTGAAAAGCAACTGTTCGATCACCACTTTGCCCAGCTCTTTCTGCGCCACTTCCTGGACGCTGGCGGTGGCCTTCTGGCGCAACATCTCCTGGCCGACCGGGGTCGCCAAGGTGGCGAAATCCTGACCGGAGAAGAGCATCACCAGGTTGTTGCGGATAACCGGCATGTGCACTTTGAGCGCTTCCAGATCAGCCTGGTTACGCGCCAGCATGGTGATGCTCACCTGCATGTAGCGCTGACGGCCGTTCTGGTTGTAATTGGCAACGAAGGCCGGTGCCATCGGCTCGAAAATCGCCGGTTGCTTGCCGACAGGCGCTGCATCGGCGGCCTCGGCAGGCTTGCTCTGGGCACTGTGCATGAAGAACCAGGTCGCCCCCACGGATGCACCAATGGCCAATAGCAACGCCAGCACGATCACAATGATCAGCTTGAGTTTGCCTTTGGTTGCGGGGTCTTTCACTGCTGCTGTTTCGCTCTTCGCCATGCCAATAATCCGTCACTATTCGGGTTTTCACAGTCGCACGGCAAGGCAAGAGCAAGTGTTATGCCAGAAGTGTCGGAGGTCGTGGAGACAACGCTAAAGTCAAGGCACCCTCACCCCAGCCCTCTCCCGGAGGGAGAGGGGGCCGACCGAGTTGCTTTGTCGTGATACGTCGACCTGAAAGACCGAGTCGATTAGGGAGTCATCCAATAAGTCTTGGCGATCATGGATTCACAGACGCTATTTCAAGTCGGTGTAAATCTCCAATATCCCCCAATCAGTC
>NZ_AKJR01000106.1:7384-43946 GCF_000282235.1 Pseudomonas sp. GM24
GTGAGGGGCTCTTGATTTGATCAGGCGTAATAGTCGACGGCGCTGGTGCCAATCACGCTGGTGGTTTGCGCAGCGGCATCAGCAATGGCGGCAGGCGCCAGTTCTTCATCCGCCGAATCGAGGCGACCACCGGCAGCGCGGGTGTGGCCACTCTGGCCCTGTTGCGCCTGCTCCTGACCTTGCTGGCCCTGCCAGCCACGGCTCTGATCGGAGACATTGACGTCAACCTGGCCCATGCCCTGCTGGTTGAACATTTCACGCAGGCGATGCATCTGCCCGTCCAGCGCTTCACGCACACTTGGATGCGCGCTCATGAACGTGACCTGGGTCTGTTGATCCGGGACCATGTTCACGCGGATGTCCAGACGTCCCAGCTCCGCTGGCTGCAACTGAATGTCCGCCGCCTTCAGATTGGCGCTCGACAGATACATGACGCGGTTGACCACTTCCTCGGTCCAGCCGCTCTGGTGCATGGCAATCGGCTGATTCACCGGCACCGCATTCGCGGTCTTCGGCGTAGCCGCCTGCGTCAGTGCCGCCAGACGGTTGGCGAAGTCATCCACACGGGTATCGCTGGTCGCAGTCTTGAGATCTTTGAGGCCATCGTCGATCAACCCGCTGAAGGCTTTTTCGCCGCCCTGGCTGGTGCTGTCCTTGTCGGCTTGTACGTCGAGCATGCTGGCCATGCCAGCGGCAAAGTTCTGCGCCGCAGTCAATTCGCCGTCGGCCTGAGCCTGAGCTGGCGACGCTTTCGGCTGCGCCTGGCTGGCAGCAGAAATGTGCCCGCCCTGCTCCATCGCCATGCGCACGGCCGGCATCGAATCGAGGGGATCGGCCGAAGGGTCGAAATCGCTGTCGGTGGCCGGTGCCGGATCTTTGACCGTACCTGGCAGCGCGGCAACGGCAGGGGTTTCGGTTTCAGGCTGGGCAGTCGCGACGACCGCCGGAGTCTGCACAACCGGCGCCGCAACCACCGGCTGCACAGCGGTTGCCAATGCCGGATCGAGTGTCGGATCAACCGGCGTCGCGTCTACGACTGGAGTCTGGGAGGTGTCAGTGTTGTCGTCGCTGCTGGCGGTACTGTCATCGGTCGCCGCGGTTTTATCGGCAGGCAAGTCGTTGCCGCTATCGGCAACCGCCGGCTGCGCAGCGGCAGACTGATCTTCGCCAATGTCCTTTTTGCCGCTGTTGTCAGCGACCTTGTCACGCGACGACTTGGGCGAATTGTCAGCGGTGGCGACAGGCTTGCTCGATCCCTGGTCGGCGAACACTTTAGCGAAGCTTGAGGCCTTATCCCCGGTATCTACGGCCATGGCCGACGTTTTCGCAGAGGCGGCTTGCGCCTTGGCCTGAGCGGCGTTCTGAAGAAGGATGTTGGGGGTCGCAGGCATGAAACGGTCTCCGCTGCACTGGGATCGTAGGTACAGTTGCAGAGATAAATGCAAGTGCCGGGCCAGATTTGCCCGGCGCTTGAGAAAAGCGCCGGACGGCGGGATCAGTGCGTGTGAGCGGGATGTTTTTCGCTTTCGTAAACCGGGCGAACTTCAGCAAATTCGCCGCTGATCTCAGCGACCAGTTTGACTATTTCCGCCGGGCTCTTGTCTTTGGCGTCCGATTCGAGTTCCTGGCAGAGCGCCGCCAAGCGGACAGCTCCCATATTGCTGGCGCTGCCCTTGAAGCTATGGGCAACATCCGACAACACCTTGGCATCAGAGGTCTTTTGCAACTCGCCCAAGCGACTTTCGGAATCCGCCAGAAAGGTATCCAGAAGCTCCGGATAACCCTCCTCCATGACTTCGCGCAGTACGCTCAGCGCCTCGCGATCAATATGTGTGTCAGTCACTTGTTCACTCCTTGATCAAGAATTGCGCGAATTATGCCTCAACCTCCCAGGAAAACTCCACGCGAGCACTACGACCTTCGTCCGACCAACTGGCATTACGCCCCAATTGCCGGACCAGACTGACGCCGCGCCCCGACAAACGGACACCATCCAGCGGCCGCTCCATGACCCGCGCCACATCAAAGCCCTTGCCGCTGTCTTCAACACGAATGATCAGTCGGCCGCCCTCGCCGTGTGGCTGCACCTGCAAATGCACGCGCACGAAACCGTCCTGCAGTGACTCCAGCCGATCATTGCGCTGCTGGTAGTAACGAGCGAACCCCGCCGCATCGCGCTTGAGACTGGAATCCAGACCGAGCACGCCATGCTCCAGCGCATTGGAATACAACTCGGCCAGCACGCTGTACAAAGCACCACTTTGCGCCCGCAGCCCATGCACCTCAAGCAGCAACTGCAACAGATACGGCAAGGGATTGAAGCGCTTGAGCGTGGCGCCACGGAATTCGAAACTCACCGACCAGTCCAGCGGACAGGATTGGCCGCTGTCGGAATACACCGGCGCCGACGGCTTGACCTGCGCCGGCTCCAGCAGGCTGACCTCGACCATACTGACATCGTCGCGCGCCTCGCCGCGAAAATCCCGCAGTGCCTGCTCGATATCCTCGAACAAGCGATCCGGCTCGCGGTTGGCGGCGAACACCTGCTGCAAACGCTCGACACCGAACAGTTGATCACTGGCGTCACTGGTGTCGATCACCCCGTCGGACAACAGAAACACCCGATCGCCGACGGCCATCGGATGCACTTCCGTACGGTCATCGAACGCCTGCGCACTCAGCACCCCCAGCGGCAAGTGCCGTGCGGCCAGTGGTACACGCTCGCCAGTAGCAATCCGATGCAGATAACCGTCAGGCATGCCGCCATTCCACACTTCGACCGAACGCCGCTGAAAGCTCAGACACAACAGCGTGGCGCAACAGAACATGTCGACCGGCAGAATGCGTTTGAGCTTGGCATTCATCTCGCGCAGGGTTTCGGCCAGGCCATAGCCCTTGGCGGTCATGCCGTAGAACACCTCGGCCAAAGGCATCGCCCCGACCGCTGCCGGCAGGCCATGACCGGTAAAATCGCCCAACAGCACATGCATGTCGCCCGCCGGCGTGTACGCCGCCAGCAGCAAGTCGCCGTTGAACAAGGCATAGGGCGATTGCAGGTAGCGAATGTTCGGCGCGCTGAGGCAACCGGAGTGCGCAACCTTGTCGAACACCGCTTTGGCCACGCGCTGTTCGTTGAGCAGGTAATCGTGGTGTTTGGCGATCAGGTCGCGCTGTTGCAGCACGGTTGCCTGCAAACGCCGCAAGCGATCCATCGCCTTGATTTTGGCGGCGAGGATCACCTGGTTATAGGGCTTCGCCAGAAAGTCGTCACCGCCGGCCTCCAGACAACGGGCCAGCGCTTCGCTTTCGGTCAGCGACGTGAGGAAGATGATCGGCACCAGCGTCTCGCCCGCCAGCGCCTTGATCTGCCGCGCTGCTTCGAAGCCGTCCATGACCGGCATCATCGCGTCCATCAGTACCAGATCGGGTTGCTGGCGACGAAACAAGTCGACCGCTTCGGCACCGTTGGCCGCCGTCAGGACTTCATGGCCCTGGCGGCGGACGATGGTCGACAGCAACAGGCGATCGGCGGCGCTGTCTTCAGCGATCAGGAGGGTCAGCGGCTCTTGCGCCTGCATGGCCGTCAACTGATGTCGAAGAGTTTGTCGAAATTGGAGATGGCGAGGATCTTGCGCACGTCGGAGCTGCTGTTGACCACACGCACGTCCGACTCGTCACCGCCGGCGTGATCCCGCAACAGGAGGAGCATGCCCAGTGCGGAGCTGTCGAGGTAGGTGGCCTTCTTCAGATCCACCACTATGGACTCAGGCTTCGCATTGAGTCGCTCATAGGACTCGCGAAACTCCTGATGCCGACCGAAATCGAATCGCCCCTCGATCGAAATCGTCAGTTTTTTCCCATCCGGAGAGACTTCTGTAACGACTGACATTAACTGGCTTCCTTGTCATTGACGAACCTGTACAAGGTTTAGCACCTGCACAGGGTTGCAGCAAGGTTAGAAGCCAGATCAAGAGATCGCAGCCTTCGGCAGCTCCTACACCGATCCCTTGTAGGAGCTGCCGAAGGCTGCGATCTCTTGATCTTGTTTTAGAACGGGTTTTGTCGTGGCAAACGCTGGGACAGTTCATCAAGCAGCTTCTGCTCACGTTTGTCTTCAAGGCGTTGCGCCTCTTCGCGATAACGCTGCACCAGTTTACGCAGCCCCTCGACCTTGGCGAACGCCTGTTGCCATTCTTCACGCGCCTTGTCGAGTTTGTTCTGATGCCAGACCAGACTCTGGCGCTGCTGGTCGACGGCGGTGTCGAGTTGCGCCAGAAAGCCCTGAAAACCCAGCAGCCATTGCCCACTCACGCCGGTACTGCCGCGCACGATCCATTGCTCGGAATAATCCAGACGGAAGGCATTGAGGTCGGCCAGTTTGCTTTCCGCAACTTTCACCTGCCCCTGAAAATAGCCCAGGCGTTGCACGGCGGCTTTCTCGGCCTGCTCGGCCATGTCCACCACCGGCGCCAGACGCGCGGCTCGACTGACAGTGGCCATGAGCGGTTAGCCGCCCGCCGCTGGGGCAAACAGGGTTGCGAGGTAAGCCTGGCTTTCACCCATGTTGATTTTGTCGTTCAGCCCCTGACGCTGGTAGCGAACCAACTGCGGTTGCAGGGAGATCGCCAGATCGGTCTCGCGATCGCCGCCGGCAACGTAGGCGCCAACACTGATCAGATCGCGGCTCTGCTGATAGCGCGACCACAACTGCTTGAAATATTGCGCGCGTTGCATGTGCTCCGGCGAGACCACCGCCGGCATGACCCGGCTGATCGACGCTTCGATGTCGATGGCCGGATAGTGACCTTCCTCGGCCAGACGCCGGGATAGCACGATGTGGCCGTCGAGTACGCCTCGGGCCGAGTCGGCAATCGGATCCTGCTGGTCATCGCCTTCGGACAACACGGTGTAGAACGCGGTAATCGAACCACCGCCCTTCTCCGCATTACCGGCACGCTCGACGAGTTTCGGCAACTTGGCGAACACCGACGGCGGATACCCCTTGGTCGCCGGCGGCTCGCCGATGGCCAGGGCGATTTCCCGCTGGGCCTGGGCGAAACGGGTCAGCGAATCCATCAGCAACAGGACGTTCTTGCCCTTGTCGCGGAAATATTCGGCGATGCGCGTGCAGTACATCGCTGCGCGCAGGCGCATCAACGGCGCATCGTCTGCTGGCGAGGCAACCACCACAGAGCGCTGGAGGCCTTCTTCACCGAGGCTGTGCTCGATGAACTCCTTAACTTCTCGCCCCCGCTCACCGATCAGGCCGACGACGATAATGTCAGCCTCGGTGAAGCGGGTCATCATGCCCAGCAATACGGATTTACCGACACCGGTACCGGCAAACAGCCCCAGACGCTGGCCACGACCGACCGTCAACAAACCGTTGATGCAACGGATGCCAACGTCCAGCGGCACGCTGATCGGGTCACGGTTGAGCGGATTGATTGTCGGGCCGTCCATCGGCACCCAGTCTTCGGCTTTCATGCCGCCTTTGCCGTCCAGTGCGCGCCCGGCACCGTCGAGGACGCGACCGAGCATGCTCATGCCCATCGGCAAGCGCCCGGTATCAGCCAGCGGCACTACGCGGGCGCCCGGGGCGATGCCGGCGACACTGCCGACCGGCATCAGAAAGACTTTGCTGCCGGAGAAACCCATGACTTCCGCTTCCACCTGGGAGGGGTGATAGCTGTCGTCATTGATCACCAGACAGCGCGTACCCATGGCGGCGCGCAGGCCTTCGGCTTCGAGGGTGAGGCCGACCATGCGCAGCAGGCGACCTTCAAGAATCGGCGCACCGGCAATCTCGGTGGCCTCAGCGTAAGTACTCAGGCGCTTGGCGAAACTGGTGCGTTCAAGGCGCATCGGGGTCGTCCGCGAGCGGCTCTTCAGGTGTGGCCGCCGGTTTTACGTCTTCTGGAATGTCCAGACTCAGATCCGCTTCAGCCGGATGCAAAGCCTGCTCGTGCAATTGATCGAACAACTTCGCCATGACCTGGATCACGCGGGTTTCGATGCTGGCATCGATGCGGCTGTGCTCGGTTTCAACCCGGCAACCGCCCGGCAATAGCGATTCATCTTCGACGATGCGCCAGGTTTCCTCG
Organism: Pseudomonas sp. GM24; assembly: GCF_000282235.1. Lineage (NCBI taxonomy): Bacteria > Pseudomonadati > Pseudomonadota > Gammaproteobacteria > Pseudomonadales > Pseudomonadaceae > Pseudomonas > Pseudomonas sp. GM24. Next base: position 13,489 of record NZ_AKJR01000106.1, read on the forward strand.
TGACGTTCGCGCAAAGCCTTGGCCTGTTCGAAGTCCTGCGGATTGACGTACAGGCGCACATTCTCGACGCCCAGCGGCAACAGCTTGAGGGCGTCGCGCATGACGTGTTCGATCTGGCTGGAATCGATGGCCAGTTCGCGCTTGATCACCTGTTTGGTGATGTGTTGCACGAGGTCGACCAGCGATTTCTCGATTTGCGTGTCTTGCTCGGCGATCGGTTCGAACAGGTTCGCCATCAACTGCTCAAGGCTGGCAAGTTTTGCCGCCAGCGCAACCTCCGCTTCCTGACGCACCTTGAGGGTCGCACTGTGAAAACCTTCTTTCTCGCCGATGCCAAAGCCTTCGTTGTAAGCCTCCTGACGGATGCTTTCGAGTTCTTCCAGGGTCAGTGGCTGGACTTCTTCCAGCGGCACTTCTTCCATTTCCGGCGGTTCGGGCTCCGGCTCAGGCTCGGGTTCCGGCTTCGGCGGGTCGAAGCTGGGCATGGCCCAGGATTCGAAACCACGGACATCGCGGGCACGGATCAGATCCGTCACATCGTCGTCGTGCTTGTCCATGGGCTTAGATCATTTCCTCGCCACCCTTGCCACCGAGTACGATTTCGCCGGCTTCGGCCATACGACGGGCAATGGTGAGGATTTCTTTCTGTGCGGTTTCGACGTCGCTGACGCGCACCGGGCCTTTGGCCTCGAGGTCGTCACGCAACAGTTCGGCGGCACGTTTGGACATGTTCTTGAAGATCTTCTCTTTGACGCCTTCGTCCGAACCCTTGAGGGCCAGCACCAGCACGTCGGAAGACACTTCGCGCAGCAACGCCTGGATGCCACGATCGTCGACATCGGCGAGGTTGTTGAACACGAACATGAGGTCTTCGATCTGACCGGACAGGTCTTCGTCGACTTCGCGGATCGAGTCCATGAGCTGGCCTTCGATTGAGCTGTCGAGGAAGTTCATGATGTCCGCCGCACGCTTGATGCCACCCAGGGTGGTGCGCGAGGCATTCGAGTTGCCGGAGAACTGCTTCTCGAGAATCTGGTTCAGCTCTTTCAGGGCCGCCGGCTGTACGGTGTTCAACGACGAGACGCGCAGGATGATGTCCAGACGCACTTTGTGGTCGAAGTTGCCGAGTACTTCACCGGCCTGATCCGGGTCGAGGTACGCGACCACGATCGCCTGGATCTGCGGGTGTTCGTAGCGGATCACGTCGGCAACGGCGCGCGGCTCCATCCATTTCAGGCTGTCGAGGCCACTGGTGTTGCCACCGAGCAGGATGCGGTCGATCAGGCCGTTGGCCTTGTCTTCACCCAGGGCCTGGGTGAGCATTTTGCGCACGTAGTCGTCGGATCCGACGCCGAGGCTGGTCTGGTCGCCGACGATGTCGACGAACTCGCTCATGACCTGCTCGACCTGCTCGCGATGGACGTTGCCCATCTGCGCCATGGCCACGCCGACGCGCTGAACCTCTTTCGGGCCCATGTGGCGCAGCACTTGTGCGGCATCGGTCGAACCCAGGGACAGCAGCAGAATCGCGGCTTTGTCGACCTTGTTCAGTTTGACGGTTGCGGCTCGGTTATCACTCATCTGCGTTAATCCACTCTTTCACGACCTGAGCCACGCGACCCGGATCCTCGGCCACCAGACTCTTGATTGCATTCAGTTGCGCGTCATAACCCTCACTTGGGCTCGGCAACAGAATGCTCTGCGGACCACCGAGGCTCACGCGGTCGTTGGAAAGTTCGCCGTCCAGGCCGCCCATGCCACCGAGTTCCACGTCGCTGCCAAGACCGGCCAGCTCCTTGCCTTTGCCGCCGCCGGTGATGTTGTTAAGCACCGGACGCAGCACACCAAACACCAGCACCAGGATGAACAACACACCCAGCACTTGTTTGACGATGTCCCAGAACCATGGCTGGGAGTAGAACGGAATATCGGCAATCACTTCGCCGCGCTCGGCGGAGAACGGCATGTTGATCACGCTGACACTGTCGCCACGGCTGGCGTCGAAACCGACGGCGTCCTGGACCAGACGGGTGAAGCGCGCCAATTCGTCGGCGCTCCACGGCGCACGGGTGGTTTCGCCGTTGGCCGCGTTGACCTTGACCTGATCGTCGACCACCACCGACACCGACAGACGATTCAGGCGACCCTGCTGCTGTTTGGTGTGGCTAATGGAACGGTCAAGTTCGAAGTTCTTGGTCGATTGTTGACGCTTGTCTGCCGGGTACGGCGCGAGCATTGGCTGACCGGTGGCCGGGTCCATGATCTGCTGACCATTGGCGTCAACCAATGGCTGACCAGGCTGGACCATGGCGGCCGGCGCGGCGGTGCCGCCGGTAGTTTGCGGCGCCGAGGCTGGCGACGGTGGCTGGTTGCTCAGGGCACCCGGCACGCCTTGCGGGCCATTGCTGGCGGTGCGTTGCTCGTTGACCGACTGCTCGCTGCGCAACGCCGGTTGATCCGGGTTGAACTGCTCGGCAGTCGACTCGACGGCATTGAAATCGATGTCGGCCGAGACTTCAGCCTTGTAACGATCATTGCCCAAAACCGGCTGCAAAATGTTGTGTACACGCTGGGTGAGCATGCTTTCCATGCGGCGGCTGTAATCGAACTGCTTGCCGGCCATGGTCATTTCGGAGTTTTCCGCCTGATCAGAGAGCAAGGTGCCCTTCTGGTCGACGACGGTGATCTGCGATTTGCTCAGCTCGGGAACGGAAGTCGCCACCAGGTTGATGATCGCAATTACCTGACCCGGCTCCAGCGAACGACCGCTGTACAGTTCAACCAGAACCGAAGCACTTGGCTTGCGCTCATCACGGACGAACACCGAACTCTTCGGAATCGCCAGATGCACACGGGCACCCTTGACGTTGTTCAGGCTGGAAATGGTCCGCGCCAGCTCACCTTCGAGGCCGCGACGATAACGCGTCGCTTCCATGAACTGGCTGGTGCCCAGACCCTGTTCCTTGTCGAGGATTTCGAAACCGATATTGCCGTCGCTGGGAGTGACACCAGCAGCAGCGAGTTTCATCCGCGCACGGGACAAGTCATCGGCCTTGACCAGCAAGGCGCCGGAATTGGGCTCGACGTTGTAAGGAATGTCAGCGGCGGCCAGAGTATCCATGACCTGCTTGGCGTCCATGCCGGCAAGGCTGCCGTACAACGGACGGTAATCCGGCTGCTGCGACCACAGCACCACGGCAAAGCCAATCGCCACGCTCGCAGCCAGGCCGACCAACAGGCCCACCTGACGCAGCATGGTCATCTCGGAGAGGTTTTCCAGGAAGGACAGACCGAACAGCGGCGGTTTGCCGTCTATCGGGGTGGCCTTGGCCGGAACGTTATCGGCGACTGCTTCTGCCATGACTCAATCTCGTCCTTAAACCGGCATCTGCATGATGTCTTGATAAGCCTGAACCAGTTTGTTGCGAACCTGGGTCAGAGCCTGGAACGACACGCTGGCTTTTTGCGAAGCGATCATCACGTCCGTCAGATCGACGCCGCTCTTGCCCACTTCAAAGGCATTGGCCAACTGAGTCGACGCGGTCTGGGTATCGCTGACCTTGTTGATCGCCTGACCGAGCATGTCGGAAAAGCTGCTGCCTCCCAGCTCAGGGACAGCGGTCGTCGATTTCGGCGCAGACATGGCATCCAGCTTCATGGCCTTCATGTCTGTCATCAACCGATTAAATTCAATACCTTGGCTCATGGTCTACTCTCTTGGGCGGCCCGCAATTTTTTGACACTCACTCGGCGGGTACACAGGTATTAGCAACAAGGGTGCCAGCTCATGGGCAGCCCTTTCAGAAAAGCGTTTTCAACGTTTTGCAGCACGGCTCAGGTGGCGAACAGATAACCTTCGACGTCCATCCCGGCATCGCGCATTTGTGCCAGTTTGTAGCGCAGGGTGCGCGGGCTGATGCCGAGCTTTTCCGCCGCTTCCTTGCGGCGTCCACGCTCGGAGCGCAGGGTGTCGATGATCATCTGAAACTCCCGGCGGCGCAGGTCATCGCCCAGGGCTCCGGCCGAATCCGCTTCGATTTCCACTTCGCGAATCACCGCAGTCAGCGGCGCGGCGACAGGCACTGCGGTGTACGTCACGGGACCTGCCAGACAGAAATCCTGCGGCTGAATCAAACCGCCCTGCTGCAAGATCAGCGCACGTTGAATGGCGTTATCCAGTTCACGCACATTACCCGGCCACGGATACGCAATCAGGCAAGCTTGCGCGTCAGGCGAGAGTTTCGCTGCGGCGTGCTTCATTTTATTGACGTGTTTGGCCAGCAACCTTTCGGCCAGCGGCAGGATATCGGCAGTGCGCTCGCGAAGTGGACGCCAGGCCAGTGGGAAAACCGACAAACGGTAATAGAGGTCTTCACGGAAACGCCCCGCCGCCACTTCGCCCGCCAAGTCGCGGTTAGTGGTGGCAACCACGCGAATATCCAGGGCGATCGGCTTACGCGCACCGACGCGCTCGACTTCGCGCTCCTGCAACACGCGCAGCAGTTTGGCTTGCAGGCCAAGGGGCATTTCAGAAATTTCGTCGAGCAGCAACGTGCCGCCGTCAGCCTGCTCGAACTTGCCGGCCTGCGCGGCGATGGCGCCGGTGAACGAGCCTTTCTCGTGACCGAACAGCGTCGCCTCGAGCATGTTGTCCGGGATCGCTGCGCAGTTGATCGCAATGAACGGCTGACTGGCACGGTGGGATTGCTGGTGAATGTAGCGCGCCAGCACTTCTTTACCCGTACCGGATTCGCCGGAGATCAGCACCGTGGAATCGCTGCGTGCCACTCGTGCGGCCAATTCGAGAAGTTGCGCACTGGCCGGCTCGACAGCGATAGGACCTTCACTTTCGCTCACGCCAATATTGCCCAGTGCATGCCGCGCCACCAGATCGAGCAAAGCCTTGGGCTCGAACGGTTTGACCAGATAATCCGCCGCACCCTGACGCATCGCATCGACTGCACGTTCGACCGCGCCGTGAGCCGTCATCAGCAACACGGGTAATTGCGGCTGACGAGCACGCAACAGGGCAAGCAATTGATGACCATCCATGCCGGGCATGTTGACGTCACTGACCACCAGACTGAACGCCTCGCGCGACACTGCCGTCAGCGCGTCTTCAGCGCAACCGACCGCGTGGTAATCGTGGCCGGCCAGCAACAACGTATCGGCCAGCGCCTCGCGCAACGAGCGGTCATCCTCGACCAGCAAAACCTTGATGCCCATGTCTTTCACTCAGCTCCCTGTACAGCGGAAAACAGCGGCAGGATCACCTGCGCGCACGTGCCACGCCCAACTCGCGAACGCAGGTGCAATTCTCCCTGATGTGCCCGGGCCACAGCCTTGACCACGGTCAGGCCCAGGCCGGTGCCGGTGACTTTGGTGGTAAAAAAGGGTTCGCCGAGCCGCGCCAGAACCGCGGGCTCGATGCCGCTGCCACTGTCGCTTATGCTCAGGCGCAGCGTGTTGTCGCGGGTGTAGCAATGGACTTTAAGACGAATGTCGCTGGCACTGGCCTGAATCGCATTTTCGATCAAATTCAACAGCGCCCCGACCAGTGTGTCGCGATTACACAGCAGTTCGCCGGTATGGCTGTCGCACTGCCAGCGGATTGGCAGATCCTGCACATGGGTCAGCGCCGCCGCCTGCAGCGCCTGCATCAAGGCATTGGGGGTGAGGCGATCGGTCAGCGGTAACTCACCGCGAGCGAACACCAGCATGTCGCGCACCTGGTGCTCCAGCTCGTGCAGACGCTCTTTCAGGCGCCCGGCGAAGCGCTGCTGAGTGGCGACCGGCAACTCCTGCTCAGTCAAATGACTGGCATAGAGCAAAGCGGCGGACAGCGGCGTGCGGATCTGATGCGCGAGCGAGGCGACCATGCGCCCCAGCGAGGACAAACGCTCGTGGCGCGCCAGTTGATCTTGCAGATGGCGGGTTTCTGTCAGGTCGTTGAGCAGCACCAATTGCCCCGGCTCGGCGTCCAGCGAGCGGGTGGCAATCGACAGGCGTCGACCGTTTTTCAGGGAAATTTCATGACCGTCGTCTTCACGCGGGGCGAAGCAGCGCGAAATCACATGGCGCCACAACTCACCCTCAAGCGGCAGGCCGAGCAGTTCGATGGCGGCCGGGTTGGCTTCGCGCACCCTGCCGTGACCGTCGATGACGATGACGCCACCGGGCAACAGATCAAGGAGGTTTTGCAGACGGTTGGCCAAGCGTTCTTTTTCCGCCAGCTCCTGCATGCGCTGGGCGCTGACCACCGCCAGCTCACCCTTGAGCTCGGTTACCCGCGCTTCAAGCATGCTGTAGGAGTCCGTCAACTGGCTGGACATCTGGCTGAACAGCTCGAATGCCTGCTCAAGGCCCTGTCGGCTTGCCTGCTCTACGGAGGACGGCTGCCCCTCGGGACTGGAGGCAGAAGACATCTGGGCTTGGGGCATTGTGCTTTCTCGCTTGGCTGACCGTCAGTTAAACGGAACGTTGCGAGGGCTGTAGCAATACCCGTGCCTAAAAAAAACTGCTTATAAATGAAGCAGTTGAAAAACAGGCGTCAATCCTCCGCCTGTTCATCTCCATCGCGGCGGCTCATGCCGTACTTGCGCATCTTCTCGACCAGGGTGGTACGACGGATACGCAGGCGCTCAGCGGCACGCGCCACAATGCCATTGGCATCGTCCAGCGCCTGTTGAATCAGGCCCTGTTCCAGACCACCGAGGTAGTCCTTCAGGTCTAGACCTTCCGGCGGCAGCATGGCGTTGGCGGTGAAGTCAGGCGTATGGCCGTTGATCGCCACGCGCTCTTCGAGATCGCTGCGCAGGCTGTCGACCATTTGCTCGTCTTCGTCGTCGACGTAGCGGAATTTCTTCGGCAGTTCGACCACGCCGATCACCCCGTACGGATGCATGATCGCCATGCGCTCGACCAGGTTGGCCAATTCGCGGACGTTGCCCGGCCAGCCGTGACGGCACAGCGACATGATCGCCGCCGAGTTGAAGCGGATCGAACCACGCTTCTCGTGCTCCATGCGCGAGATCAGTTCGTTCATCAGCAGCGGAATATCTTCGACGCGCTCACGCAGCGGCGCCATCTCGATCGGGAACACGTTCAGGCGATAGTAGAGGTCTTCGCGGAAGGTGCCGATCTCGATCATGCTTTCGAGGTTCTTGTGCGTCGCCGCGATGATGCGCACGTCAACGCTCTGGGTCTTGTTGCTGCCCACGCGCTCGAAGGTGCGTTCCTGCAGGACGCGCAGCAGTTTGACCTGCATCGGCAGCGGCATGTCGCCGATTTCGTCAAGGAACAGCGTACCGCCGTTGGCCAGTTCGAAGCGGCCGGCACGACTGGTGATCGCGCCGGTGAAGGCGCCCTTCTCGTGACCGAACAATTCGCTTTCGAGCAGCTCCGCCGGGATCGCCCCGCAGTTGACCGGCACGAATGGCGCATCGCGACGCTTGGAATGGTAATGCAGGTTGCGCGCGACCACTTCCTTGCCGGTCCCGGACTCGCCGAGGATCAGCACACTGGCGTCGGTGTCGGCGACTTGCTGCATCATCTGACGCACGTGCTGGATCGCCCGGCTGGTGCCGACCAGGCTGCGGAACAGATTGGGCTCGCGATGACGGCCGCGCTCGCGAGCCTGGTCATACATCTCGCGATAGACCTGGGCACGGTGCAGGGAGTCGAGCAATTTGCTGTAGCTGGGCGGCATTTCGAGGGTCGAAAGCACGCGGCGACGCTGGTCTTCGGGCAGGTCGACGGAAGAATTATCGCCCATCAACAAAACCGGAAGGAACTCATCCCAGGTTGAGAGTGTCTTTAACAAGCCCAAAAGCGCGCCAGGAGCATTAACGGTCCCGATCAGTACGCAAATGACCTCACGACTAGACGACAAAGAGCCGACTGCCTGCTGCCAGTCATGGCTGCCGCAGGGTAAATTTTCTTCGCCAAGAAAATTTAAAATCACCGCCAGGTCGCGGCGGCGGACGCTATCGTCATCGATCAGCAGAATTTTGGTTTCACGCCACATGCAATAGCAACTTCCCTAGTCAACTCAATGCCCGAAATTAGGGGCAAGCGAGACGCTTGCAGGACACCATGTGCCTGTAGACGCCTGAAATCTGAAAACAGCCACTAGTTAAGTCAAAAAACCGTGCACAGTCAAATTTATGGCGCACATGCCTGGATTAACTGGGGGGCAATTAACCAAACAGATGGTAAACCTTTGCCGCCTTCTGCGCTTGGGTGATCTGCGACATCTCGTTGGCTATCGCCTGCCGCTCACCCATCGCCACCTCAAGAAGCTCTTTGTAGACGTGTAGCAACTCTTCAAGATTGTTGCGCAACGCGTCTTCATCCAGCGCAGCTTCAGCCATGACGTCTTCCATGCAGGAACGGCAAGCCAGATCCAGCTCGCCGATGGCTTCCCAATTGCGTTCGGCGAGGGCAGTAACCAACGCTTCACGGGTATCGGCGATTCGCTGCAATACAAGACTCATGACGATCTCCTTCAGAACTGCGGAGCAGGCACGGGGGCAATAGCATCCCAGCCTTCCTTGACCGTGCTCAGCAAGCCGGCAACCTCATCAAGAATGCGCGGGTCGCTGCTGATGTTCGCCTCGGCGAGGCGCTTCATCATGTAGATATACAGCCCATCCAGATCAGCCAGGGTATCTGCACTGTTTTCCAGATCGAGGCCTTCACGCAGACCGCTGACAATGCCAATCGCCTTGCTGATCGAAGTGCATTTGCTTGGAATGTCCTTGCGCTCGATGGCGCCTTTGGCCTGAGCGATACGGGCCAGTCCACCTTCCATCAACATTTGCACCAGACGGTGCGGGCTCGCTTCGGATGTCTGAGCGTGTGCGCCGACTTTCTGATACTGCCGAAGGGCTAACATCGGATTCATGTTCTACCTCATTGCCACAATGACTCGTATAACCAGTGTATCGCCAACGAATCACAGAACTTTAGATCAAAAGACAAAAACCCGGCGCACGCCGATGAAGCGTAGCCGGGTTTTTGTCGTACCTGCCTGTTACTTCGCGGACTGCTGAGCGTTCAGCGAGCTGAAGAACGACGTGATGTTGCTCGCCGTAGCCTTCATCTGCCCTACCAGCAAGTCCATGGCGTTGTACTTGGCCGTCAGCGTCTTGGTCAGGTTGGCGACGCGCAGATCCAGCGCCAACTGCTGCGACGTGAGGCTGCGGGTATTGTTGTTCAGAATGGTCATACGCTGATCAAGCAGACCGCTGGTGGTTTTGCCATCAGCAGAAGCTTTGAGGTACGGATCGACCGCTTTGCTCATTCGCGCCAACAGACCGTTTTTGTCGTCGGTGCCGGAGAACAGCTGCTGCACCTGACCAGTCATGCCTGGCTGAGACATGGCCTTGTTGAAAGCCGTCGCGTCCAGCGTCAGCTTACCGGTGTCGCGATCAGTCATGACGCCGATCTGCGACAGCACACCCAGCTCGCCAGGCGACGAAGTGGTCAATTGGGCACGAATGTCCGCAATCAACGTCCGCGGCAGAGAATCACCGGTAAACGCGGCCTGCACCGTCAACTTGCCATCTTCGTCCGGCGTTGCCTTGGACAGGCTATCGATGGTGGTCTTGAGCGTGTTGAAAGCGTCGACGAATTGCTGAACCGAAGCCTGCAAGCCCTTGGTGTTGGTATCGACAGAGACCTTGACCGCAGTGGGGCTGGCTTCCACCAGGTTCATGGTCAAGCCACTGATGGCGCCGCTCACTGTGTTGCTCTTGCTGGTAACGGCAAGACCATCAATGGTCAGCTTCGCATCCTTGGCAATATCGCCCACAGCCCCTGAGTCACCAGCGGCCGGGGTCGCAGACATGACCTTGGTGCCATCGATTTCCAGACCGGCAATACCACTGACCGTCAGGTCGGAGCCCGCGCCCGTCTTGTTGGAGCTGATCACCAGACGCGAAGCGCCCGAGCTGTCGGTCACGATGTTGGCGGAAACACCGTTGACACCCTGCGCCTTGTTGATGGCATCACGGGTAGTCTGCAAGGTGGCATTGGCCGGAATATCGACATTGTAATCAGTGCCATTCTGACTGATTTTCAGGGTACCACTCGGAATGGCACTGGCCGCGCCGCCGGCAAAGGATGCACTGGCTACTTTCGAGCCGGTGGCCAAGTTATTTACCACGACACTGTATGTGCCCGAAACAGCCGTGTTATCGGAAGTAGCGGTCAGCGTTGTCGGGGTAGCCGAGGTCGCCGCGTAACCGGCAAACGCAGGGTTGGTCTTACTGCCCAGATCGGTCATTGCCTTCTGGTAGGCCGCCAATGCGTTTTTCAGCGCACCGACACCGGAAATCTTCAGGGTGTTGGTTTTGGTCGCAGAATCGATCTGCGTCTGCTTCGGCGACTTGTCGGCGTTTACCAGCGCGGTCACGATTGCGCCGATGTCCAGGCCGGAACCCAGTCCGGAACCCGGTAGAATTGGACTTGCCATGTGCATCTCCCTTCAGATTGTTGCCATTCTTTTGACCGTTACACGCATCTTGAGAACGGACAAACATAATTCATGCCAGCTATCAGACTTTGGCGTCAAACAATACGTGACTCGCATTGGCGAGGCTGTCTGCCAGCTTGAGGGCTTCTGCGGAGGGAATCTGTCGAACGACCTCACCCGTCTCGCTTGCGATCACCTTGACGATGACCTTCCCGGAGTGTTCATCAATCGAAAACTCCAGATTGCGCTTGATCGACTGTACAAACTTTTCGATCTCCTGCACCGCCAGTTTCAATTTGGCGTCGTCCGAATCCTGACTCTTCGCAGCGACCGGCGCTTCAGTCTTGGCAACTTTAGGCGTCTCTGACGGTTTGTCAGCAACCGGCGTTACTGGCTTGGGAGCCGGATAAGACACGTTAAGCTTTACGCTCATGTCCATGCCCATCACCTCTTAACGTAAAAAGGCGAGAGAGCGCGACCAGCGCACCCCCCCGCCCAAACTCGATCCGAAATTACTGAAGCAGCTTCAGTACAGCGGAAGGCAGTTGGTTGGCTTGAGCCAGAACAGAGGTCGAAGCCTGTTGCAGGGTTTGCTGCTTGGTCAGGTTAGCAGTCTCTGCGGCGAAGTCGGTATCTTGTACGCGACCTTGTGCAGCAGTGGTGTTCTCGGTGATGTTCTGCAAGTTCTGGATGGTGCTGGTCAGACGGTTTTGCGAAGCACCCAGGCTGGCACGAGTTGCACCGATGGCAGCGATGGCAGCGTCGATCGCGGTGATCGCGTTGTCGATGTTCTGCGAAGCGCCAGTTACGGTAGCACCGGTCAGGGACAGAGTACCGCTACCTACCGACAGGCTTACTGCGTCGAACTTGGAGCTCAGTACCAGGTCGATGTGGTTAGCCGAACCGGTGTTTGCGCCTACTTGCAGGGTCACAGTACCAGCCGAACCGTCCAGCAGGTTTTTGCCGTTCAGGTTGGTCGAAGCCGAGATACGGGTGATCTCGTCGGACATCTGAGCGAATTCAGCGTTGGTAGCGGTCTGGTCAGCAGTGCCGTTGGTACCGTTACGTGCTTTAACAGCCAGTTCACGCATACGCTGCAGGATGTCGGTAGTAGCTTGCAGAGCGCCTTCAGCAGTCTGGGCAACGGAGATACCGTCGTTGGCGTTCTGGATGGCTTGGGTGTTACCACGGATCTGCGAGGACATACGGTTCGAGATCTGCAGGCCAGCGGCGTCGTCTTTAGCGCTGTTGATTTTCAGGCCGGAAGACAGGCGCTGCATCGAAGTCGACAGAGCGTCGGAAGCGCGGTTCAGGTTTTTCTGAACGTTCAACGACGTGGTGTTGGTGTTTACTGTTAAAGCCATGACGAATTCCTCGTTGGTTGGGTACTGCGGCTTCCGGCCCTGGCAACCGCCGGGTATGGCCTAGAGAACCTTCGTAATAGTTATCGTCGGGATTGCAGGTTGCTTGAGGGCTTTTTGAAAAAAATTTGCCATCACCCTGCCACCCCCGAGAAAACAAAGACTTAGCAGCCCATCCACCGCGAAAAAATGACGTCATAAAACCGACTGCCGCGCAAACCTGCGGGCCAGTGCTGTCGGCGTGTTCAGACCGGGACACTTCCCAGCAAATCCACCAGCTCGTACTCCATAGAGTCAGCCAGCCCCAACCAGTCCTGGCGCTCCTGGCATTCGAGCATTTGCATTAACAGCTGCGCCCACACCTGCTGAACCTCTGCCGGGGCAGACGCTAAACATTGCTGGGCCTTTTCAAACACATCGACCATCGTCAGCGCCGCCTCGACATCGCGCCCGAGGCGAAACAAACCCGCACACTGGCGACATTCATCCTTGCAGAGGCTCAGCGTACTCATTGCACAAACTCCGGGTTGAAACCGGTACCGGCGATCAGCGCCCCGGAGCGGCTGCTGTTGAGAAATTCGACCTGTGGATGTGCAGCGATATAGCGCTCCAGCACACACAAATAACCGCGAAAGTTGAGCTGTGTGGTCACCCGCTGACCATGGCCATCGCGCACCCAATGCCGCGCCTGATTCACCGGTGGCCCCAGCTCGCCGTCGTTCCAGCCTGCATGGGTCTTGTTCATCGGGAAGGCGAAGTCAGCACCAAACAGCGTGATGCCGGTGGCACCCATCTTTACCGCCAGATCCACCGCCGGGTGAATCACACTGCCGCCCACGTGCAACTGCGCTCGCGGGTGTTGCTCACGCAGATTCGCGTAGATCGGACTCGCGGAATAACCACCGTAACGCTTACCCTTCCACGCCTTCAACACCGACGGATCGCTCATCGGCAGATACACCAGCGGGATGCCGTCGGACTCCTCGAACGGCAGATGGCGAAAGCTGATGCGCTGATCAATGCTCACCACCAGGTCAGGCACAATCCCGTGTTCGCGCAGCGGTCGATACGCGGTGTCGACACAGATGAACAACGGGCGTTCGGCGCGCTGACGGATTGCCGCCAGGCGCTGGTAGTGTTGCTCCAGCGTCGGCCCGGTGGCGATCACATAGACTTCCCGGCCGGCACAGGTGCCGAACAACTGCGCCACATCCGCATCGGCGAGCAGCACCGGCAGGCATTCCTGCAAACGCTGTTGAATCTGCGGTGACTGCGGATCGAAATCCCGATTGTTGAAGCTCAGGTGCACTTCGCTGACCAAGCGATCACGCACTTTCGCGTTGAAATCGTCGGCCAGCAGCATCTCGGCAGGCAGGGCAAAAAACGGCGTAAAAAAGTCTGGATGGTCGCCGGCGTAAAACAACTCGACGCGCGGATCTTCCAGCCAATGGCGCTGATCGAGCAGTTGCACCACCAGCGCGAACAATGCGCCATTGAGGATGTGCACGTACAGACGCTCAAGCCCTTCACGCTCCAGTAGCACGCTGGGCAAATCGCCGAGGCCGGTACCGTAGACATGCAATTGCGGCTTGTCCGCCAGGCTTGCCGCCTGAATCCGGGCTTCATGGATGCGGTCATGGCGACTGGTGAGCTGAACACCATTGACGCTGAGCGTCGAACCCAACCCCTGCACCAGTTCGGCCTGGACTGCCGCACTGTCTTCCGTCATCAGTCGTTCGAACAGCGCCGGCCAGCGCCGTTGCAACACCTCGGCATTGGCTTGAAAAAACTCGCTCATGGCGCCTCGCGCTCCCTCTTCAGGCAAAAAAATAGCGTTCAAGGTTAACCTTGAACGCTATTTTTGTATCCGCCGTTTTTACTCTGGCTTAAGGGCGATAGATGATCGCCGAGCCCCACGACAGACCGACACCAAAACCGCTCAGCGCAATACGCTGCCAATCGGAATCGATAACGTGTTTTTCCAGCAGCAACGGAATGCTCGACGACACGGTATTGCCGGTCTCGACCATGTCCTTGATGAATTTTTCCGGCTCGCCTTCGAAACGTCGCGCCACCGCATCGACAATCGCCGCACTGCCCTGGTGAATGCAGAAGGCATCGATGTCGTCGGCCTTCAGACCGGAATCGTCCAGCAGCTCGTGCAAGTGCGCCGGGACTTTGAGCAGCGCAAAATTGAAGACCTGACGACCGTTCATGAAGAACACGCCATCGGTGACTTTCAAGTGCGGCGCACCGGAACCGTCGGTGCCGAACTTGGCCTTGCCCAGCGCCCAGGTCGGATCTTCGCCCATCCATGTAGCGGTGGCGGCATCGCCAAACAGCATGGTGGTGTTGCGGTCTTCCGGATCGACAATCTTCGAATACGGATCAGCGGTGATCAGCAGGCCGTTCTTCAGGCCGGCGGCTTCCATGAAACCCTTGATCGCGTAGATGCCGTAGACATAACCCGAGCAGCCCAGGGAAATGTCGAACGCTGCCACGTTGGTCGGCAGACCGAGTTTGTCCTGCACGATTGCAGCGGTGTGCGGCAGGCCTTCTTCGTCACCGTTCTGGGTGACGACGATCAAGGCGTCGATCGATTCACGTTTCAGATCCGGGTTGCTGGCAAACAGCGCATTGGCCGCTTCCACGCACAGGTCGGAGGTTTCTTGTTCAGCGTCTTTGCGCGGCAGGAATGCCGAACCGATCTTGCCAAGGATGAATTCTTCATCCTTCTCGAATTTTGCACCTTGTGCGTAATTGTCCACGCCGGCTACAGGAACGTAGCTCGCAATGCTTTTTATGCCAATCATTACGGCTTCCCAATAAAAAACAGCCCAAGACCACCGCTCGCAAGGATTTCGAGGGGCGCCGACAAACAGAAAACGGCCGCCACAACGGGCAGCCACGGGGAGCGCAAAGGGCTATCACTGGAATCGAAAACGAGCCAGGCGCCATCTCCCCGATCAATACAATACAGTGAAGATGCGCGTTATGACTCGCAGGTCACGCTATTTTGCCGAATCGGTGCAGATCGGGTTATTCGACCAACGACCAGTCCAGCGGCGTGCCGCGCTTGATCGGCGCGCGGGCGCGGCGGCCGAGGACGGCGTCGGTGTGCTTGGGCGGCAAACCGAGACCGGGGCGAATGGCGCGCAGATTGTCCCCGGTAAAGGTGTCACCGGCGGCCATGTCGGCCGTGACATACAGCGAGCGGCGATAGACCAGCGACTTGCGCTCGGCCTCGGTAACGCCGTAATGCACCTGGCCCATGGCTTGCCAGGCGCGCTCGGTTTCCACCACCAGGCTAGCCATTTCCGCCGGTTCCAGCGAGAAACTGGCATCGACGCCACCCGCTGAACGGTCGAGGGTGAAGTGCTTTTCCACCACCGTCGCGCCAAGCGCCACGGCTGCCACCGACACGCCAACGCCCATCGAGTGATCGGACAGCCCCACTTCGCAACCGAACAACTCACGCAGATGCGGAATCGTGCGCACGTTGCTGTTGAGCGGTGTCGCTGGATAAGTGCTGGTGCATTTGAGCAACACCAGATCTTTGCACCCGGCCTCGCGCGCGGCGCGAACGGCCTCATCGAGTTCAGCGATGCTGGCCATGCCAGTGGAAATGATCAGCGGCTTGCCGGTGGCGGCCACACGACGGATCAACGGCAAATCGGTGTTTTCGAAACTGGCGATCTTGTAGGCCGGAACATCGAGGCTTTCGAGAAAGTCGACTGCGCTGTCATCGAACGGCGTCGAGAACGCGAGCATCCCCAGTTCCTTGGCACGAGCAAAAATCGGCGCATGCCATTCCCACGGTGTATGAGCTTTTTCATACAAATCGTAGAGCGAAGTACCCGCCCACAGACTGCCCGGATCCTTGATGAAGAATTCCCCCTCAGACAAATCCAGCGTCATGGTTTCGGCGGTGTAGGTTTGCAGCTTCAGCGCATGCGCCCCCGCCTTGGCCGCTGCCTCGACAATTTGCAGGGCGACGTCCAGTGACTGGTTATGGTTGCCGCTCATCTCGGCGATGATGAAGGGTGGCGCGTCGGCACCGATCAAGCGGCTGCCGATCTTGAAACTAGTCATGCGGGTGATCCTTCAAAACACGGGTGAACGCACAGGCACTCTGAGTGAACCCGGCGTCACGAAACACATTCAACGAGGGACGATTGTCCGGCAACACCCGAGCGGTGATGACCGTCAGTTGCGGCCAGTGCGCGGCAACAAATGCCTCGCCACGGGCCAATAGCGCCCTGCCCCACCCCAGCCCCATCCGCCGTTCGAGCAGGTAAATAGAAACTTCGGCTTCAAACCCGCGCAGGTCATACCGCACAACGCCGACCGCGCCGTCATCCGCCTCGGCGATCAGCAGCAGGCGCTGTGGATTACGCAAACTCGCCGTCAGCCAGTTCAGGTGCTGCGGCCAGTCGATCACGCCGCTGTCCAGCGACCAGCGCCGTACCGTTTCGGCATTACGCCCATCGAACAGCAACTGCGCATCGTCCAGGGTCGCCGCACGCACCTTCAGCACCGCACCGGCCAGTGCCACCGCGACACGCTCGGCACCACGCCCGTCGACCAGTTGTCGCGAGCGTTCGGCCAGGCTTTGGCGCAAATAATGATTGCCGGTGACAAAGCCGATGGCGTCGCGCAACTGCTCGACACTGACCTGCTCACGAGCGCCCATGAACACATGTGCGCCCGCCGCTGCCATGACTTCGCCGTTGGCCTGCTGATTGTTTGACACGGCAATACAGATCGTCGGCAGCCCCATCGCCGCCCGTTCCCAACTGGTACCGCCCCCGGCGCCGATAAACAGATCCGCTTCAGTCATGCGCTGATGGAAATCGCTGACGAAACTGTGCAGGCGCCAGTTCGGCCGCGTCTCGGCCAACGCCTGCATCTGCGCCCACGCCGGGTTCTCGGCACCGGCGACAAAATCTACCTGCAACTGGTTGAAATCAGCGAGCGCGAGCATCGCGTGATGAGTCTGCATCGCCGCATCGAAGCCACCGAAATTCACCAGTACCCGGCGAGCCGTGGGTTTGATCTCGATGGCCGGGCAATTGAACTCTTCACGCAGCATGGCGTAGCGCGGGCCCAGCAAGGTGCGGCACCCCTCGGGCAACAGCGGTGAGTAATTTTCACTGAGGCCCGATAAATTCTGATTGAGCAAAAGATCAACGCTGTAGCGCCGGGTAGCCAGATCGTCGACTGCCGCTATGCGCTGCGCCCAGCGCCGGGCGGCGGTTTGCCAGTGATGATCGAGGCCGTAATGATCGACGATGATCCAGTCGAACCCGGCATGGCCGGCCAACAAAAGATCCAGCGCGTCGATGTCGGCCTGCCACGGCAGCATTGATTCGATGGCTTGCTGTGGATCTTCATCACAATAGAGATCCGGCAACGCAAATGTCTCGAACCCTTCGGCGCTCAGCATATCGAGCCGATGCCCCGGCAATTGTCGGCAGGCAAACGCGACGTGGCTGCCCTGCCCGCGCAACACTCGCGCCAGCGTCAGGCAGCGGGCAATGTGGCCGCTGCCGATGGTTGGCGAGGCGTCGGCACGAATCAGCACTCTCATTGCAGCTCTCCACCCGCCTTGAGCGCGGCGTATAGGTATTCGGCGCGCTTCCAGTCTTCAAGGGTGTCGATGTCCTGCACCAGATGCCGGGGCAGAATCACCGGCAGGCTGGCTGGCGAATAGAGCACCTCGCCGCGCAACCACGCCTCACTGCGGCCCCAGTAGAACTGACCGGCATCCTGAAACGCTTCGGGCAGATCCTGTGAGCGGGTATGGCGAAATTCGGGATACAACGCGGTCAGCGCGCCCTGCCCCTCCAGCGTCAGCGCACGCTGCACTGGAAAACCGAAACTGCACACGGAAAACGCAAAGGACCGGTCGGGATGCTGTTCCAGTAACTCCAGTCCCTGATGCAGATAGCGCGCCTGCAGTAGCGGCGCCGTGGCGTACACACAGCAGGCGTAATCGAAGGCTGGCAGTTGCTGCAAGGCATGCACGATCACTGCCGCCGTGCCGGTGAAATCATCGGCCAGGTCTGCCGGGCGCAAAAATGGTACCTGCGCGCCATGGGCTCGCGCGACATCGGCAATTTCGGCATCGTCGGTGCTGACCACCACCCGCTCAAACAACCCTGAATCCAGCGCGGTGCGGATCGAGCGGACAATCATCGGCACGCCGTCGAATGGCAAGAGATTCTTGCGCGGGATGCGTTTGCTGCCGCCACGGGCCGGGATGATTGCAACGTTGCTCAAGGACGTTTTTCCAACAGGAACCAAGTGATGTCGTCCGCTGGGAATTGCGGATCGCGGTGATAGGCAAAACCATAATCGAGAAGGTGCAGATCGGCATAGCGATCGAGCATCTCACCGGCAAAATCGCGCTTGAACAGCTTGCCGCTGTTGCCACGATAGGACACTTCCACCGGTGCCGGATTGTAATACTCGGCGATCAGGATGTAGCGCTGGCTCAACGCGTACAACTGCGCATAAGCGGTCGGCAACAGCTCCGGGGCCAAGTGAATCAGCACGCCTTTACTCAGGGTCAGGTCGTAGCGGCGCTCGCGCGGGAAATCGAACAGCGAGCCATGCCAGATCTGTGCAATATCCAACGCCCGTGCCTGAGCACAGGCGCTGTCATTGATCTCGACGCCGAACAGCTCGCAACGCGGCAGCAGTTGATGCAACGCCTGCAAATTGTTGCCGGCGTTAGTGCCCAGTTCGACCAGGCTCTCGATGCCTGCGGCACGGCTCAGGGCTTTGGCAAACAACGCCAGATTCGTCGCCACCAGCGGTTGCCCGACATTGCGCTCGACGTACTGGTTGCCGAACTCACCCTGCCAGAATTTTTCCTGCTCGCTCAGATCACGCATGACTCAGTCTCACCCACCGCCACGGCGGCATTCATTCGGTCAGTCGACGCAATTGTTCGACTACATAATCCTGCTGCTGATCACTTAGCAACGGGTACAGCGGCAAGCTGATGGCCTCGGCGTAATAGCGTTCGGCCTCGGGAAAATCGCCCTCGGCAAAACCCAGATCACGGTAGTAGGGCTGCAAATGCACAGGAATATAGTGCAGGTTTACGCCGATCCCGGCGGCACGCAAGCCTTCGAACACCTGACGGTGGCTGAGGCCGATGCGATCGCTCTGCAAACGAATCACATACAGATGCCACGCCGATTGCGCCTCGGGCTGAGGGCTGGGCAGCGTCACCGGCAAGTACGCCAGCAGACGATCGTAACGCGCCGCCAGCGCCCGACGCCGGGCGATGAAATCGTCCAGCTTGCCCAGTTGCGACAGGCCCAACGCCGCCTGCAAATCGGTGATGCGGTAATTGAAACCCAGCTCGACCTGTTGGTAGTACCACGGCCCATGACTGGATTCGGTCATTTGCTGCGGATCACGGGTCATGCCGTGGCTGCGCAGGCGTTGCAGGCGCTCGGCCAGCTCCGGGCGGTTGGTCAACACCATGCCACCCTCGGCGCTGGTGATGATTTTTACCGGGTGAAAACTGAACACGGTCATCGCCGCGAACTCACCGCAACCGACCGGACGTCCGGCGTAACTGGCGCCGACGGCGTGCGAGGCATCTTCAATCACGGTGAAGTTGTAGCGCTCGGCCAGTTCGGCAATCTTGCGCATGTCGCAGCTCTGCCCCGAGAACGCTACGGCTACCAGCACTTTCGGCAATGTGCCGTCCTGTTCGGCCTGATCGAGCTTCGCTGAGAGGGCGAAGGCATCAAGGTTCCAGGTCAGCGGATCGATGTCGACGAAATCGACTTCGGCGCCGCAATAGCGTCCGCAATTGGCCGAGGCGAGAAAGGTGTTCGGCGTCGTCCACAACCGATCACCCGGCCCCAGGCCTGCGGCCAGACAGGCAATGTGCAGCGCCGCCGTGGCGTTGCACACCGCGACGGCGAAGTCAGCCTGGCAACGCTCGGCCATTGCCTGCTCGAAACGCTCGATGCTCGGCCCTTGGGTCAGCCAGTCCGATTGCAGCACCTCGACGACCGCATCGATGTCTGCCTGATCGAGGCTCTGCCGACCGTAGGGAATCATACCGAGAGCTTCGCGTGCAGATCGGCGATCTGGCCGACCGAGAGAAAATGCGGGTTGGTGTCGGAGCGATACTCGAAATCTTCGCTGACGACACGCCCCTGCTCACCGAGTCTGTCGACGGCGAAATCGACATCGACACTGGTGAAGCGAATCGACGGCTGGATGGTGTAGTGATCTTCGAACTCAAGGGTCATCCGCGCATCGTCCAGCGGCACCATCAACTCATGGAGCTTTTCACCGGGTCGAATGCCGACGTTCTTGTGCGGCAAATGTTCAGCCATACCGCGCGCCAGATCGACGATGCGGATCGACGGGATCTTCGGCACGAACACTTCGCCGCCGTGCATCCGCGCAAAGCTGTCGAGGACGAACTGCACGCCGTGGTCGAGGGTGATCCAGAACCGCGTCATGCGTTCGTCGGTGATCGGCAACTCTTGAGCACCGTCGGCGATCAGCTTGCTGAAGAACGGCACCACCGAACCGCGCGAGCCGGCCACGTTGCCGTAGCGCACCACGGCAAAACGGGTTTCCTGCTCACCGGCAATATTGTTGGCGGCGACGAACAATTTGTCCGAGAGCAACTTGGTCGCGCCGTACAGATTGATCGGGCTGGCGGCCTTGTCGGTGGACAGCGCGACAACTTTTTTCACGCCGTTATCGATGGCGGCGGCGATGATGTTCTCCGCGCCGTTGACGTTGGTGCGGATGCATTCGGTCGGGTTGTATTCCGCCGCCGGCACTTGCTTCAACGCCGCGGCATGCACCACGTAGTCGATGCCGCGCATGGCCTGACGCAGACGATCGGCGTCACGCACATCACCAATGAAGTAACGCATGCACGGCGCGTTGAACGTCTGCTGCATTTCGTACTGCTTCAGCTCGTCGCGGGAGAACACCACCACGCGCTTGGGCTGATATTGCTCGAGCAGTCGGGCGATGAATTTGCGCCCGAACGAACCGGTGCCGCCGGAGATGAAAATTGATTTACCGTTGAACATAGGTTGATTCCTGTCCGGCACGCTTAGGCGAGCAACTGTGCCCAATTGATCGAGGCATTTTCACCCAGAGTGAAACCTTTGCCGGTCAAGGCCAGGTTGGCGTTGTAAGCCGGATCCTGCGCGAAGACGCCGCTCCATTTTTCACGCAGTGTCGCCAGTGCTTGCGGCGCCTGCGGCAGCTCACCGGTATGCAGCACCTGCACCAACGGCGTCCACACGGTGAGGTAACCGGCCTGACCGGCCTTGAGGCACAGGTCGACATCGGCATAACCCTCGGCGAACGTCACTTCATCCAGTCCGCCAAGGGCGTTGAACAGCTCTTTGCGCGCCATCAGACAGACCTTCGACACGGCCGAGTAATTCTGCTCGACAGTCAAACGATGCATATAGCCGTGTGCCGCGTGTTTTTCGCCGATGAAGGGCGAACCCACGCCATCGTTCAGGCCGAGAATCAGACCGGCCTGAGCAATCTTGCCGTCGCGATCGACCAGTTTGGCACCGACGATACCCACTTCCGGACGCTGGGCGTGGTTGAGCAGCGAATCGATCCAGTTCGGGTTGACGACTTCACTGTCTGCGGCCAACAGCACCAGATACTCACCCTGAGCCTGCTCGCTGGCGGCGTTGTACAGTGCGACTTCGCTCAGCGGCTGATCGGCACGCAGCACATTGACCTTGGCGTGGCGCAGCGTGCCAAGCCAGTCGTTGACCGCTGCCGATTGATTGGCGTTTGCCGCCAGCAACACTTCATAACGACTGTAACGGGTTCTGAGCAACACGCCTTCCAGGCAGCGACGCAGCACCGCAAGATCGTCGATGACCGGCACAATGATCGAAACCATTGGCTGTTCGGTGTGACGGTAATCGATCTGCCAGGTACCCGGCACCGTCGATGTGACCTTGGCCTTGTAGCCGCGATTACCTAGATGACGCAGCAACGCCTGGCGTTCATGGGCATTTTCTTCAAGCTCCGCCGCCCGAGTGATCAGCAGCGGCTCGTCGAGGTGCGCCAGGCCGTCAAGGCCACCCTGCTCAATGATGCGCAGCAACAGGTCAAATTCCAGCGCCTTACTGAAGTCAGCCTGATAACCGCCGGCTTCGAGCAAGACTTCACGACGGATCAACCAATGACGCGCCATCAGTGACGGCACGCTTTGCAGCAGATCCAGATTGAAACCGGGGCGGAACACGTCAACCAACGCGCCATTGTCCTTGCGCTGGACCTCGTCGGTGGCGACGGCACGCACCCCCTCGGCGGACATCAATTCCAGACTGGCGCGCAACAGGCCGCTGGCGGTGAACTGATCACCCGCCTCACCCAGCAGCAACCAATCGCTTGGCGACTGCTGAGCGGCCTGGTTGAGCTTGTCGACAAAGTTGCTTTGGGAGACTCGAACAAAGTGCAGCGTGTTTTGTGCAGTAGTCGCGGCCGGTGCTTCGCCGGTGGTGAACACGACAATCCTGAACGCTTTGCAGTGACCTTCGAGCAGGCTGTCGAGCGACACCTGCAACTTGTCGATGTCGTTATCCAGGTCGAGCAGGAAAATACCGAACTGCGGGCCGCCGCCTTCAGTCGCCAGATGCCGGCCAATCGACTCAAGCTGTTCGTTCGCCGGCGCGCGAGCCACCAGCCACTGCAACAGGCGGCCGGACTTCATTTTGCCGAAGACCGGCTGATGATCGTCGACCGTCAGCGTTTCGAGACGGGCAATCCACTCGTGCATGGCTTGCGCGGCGCTCTCGTCACCGACAACGTCCAGTTGCGCCGCCAGACGTTTGACCACAGTCTGGTTGAAGGCGTTGAGATCATGGGCCTGCCACAACCGGTCAACCACACTTTCCGGCGTGTCGTTATTGCGCGCCTGCAACAGGTGCGCCTGACGGGCCCACACGCCTTCCAGCCCTTCCAGTTGCATGCGACCGGCCGGCAGCGCGTGCAACATGAATTCGAACTGCTCCAGACGATCGAAGAATGCCTGGTTGTAAAACGGCATTTCGACATACTGCAGCGGGCCAAAACGACGATCTGGCGCCTTCAACGCCTGGTTCCAGGTCGATTCGAAAATCAGCTCGGCAGTCAGCGCACGCCCGGACTTCAGGCTGTCGGCCATCGCCTCGAAACTTTCCAGGGCAAAGGCCTTGGCCTGCGCGATATCCAGCCCTTCGATAGCGGTAGGCAGCGAGACGAGGAACTCGGCAAAAGCCTCTCGTTCGGCGACCGACTTGGCATCGACGTAGGTCAGCGAGTGATACACGTCGGTATTGTGCTCGGAGACGCCGTAGTTGATCTCGCGCACCACATAAGGAATCGGCAGGATGCGGGCCTTGGCACTGGCCAGCAGGTAGTAGACATGTCCGATTTCCTGCCACTGGAAATTGGTCCCCGGCGGCAACGCCGAATGCCAGTTTTTCATCAGGTCAGTACGGGTTACCGCGTAGAACGGCGGGATGTACTGGCTCATGTAATCGAGGACACGATCCTGCGCGCGCTCGGACGCATAGTCTTCCTGGACTTTCTTGTCGCGGCGGTAGTAGTTCACGCCATGAGCCAGTGACAGGTACATCAGGCAATAGCCGTGGCACATGCCGTAGTCAGGGTTGGCATGCAGGAAGCCGACGGACTCTGCCAGTGAATCGTGCAGGATGAAGTCGTCGTCGGCCGCCAGCACCATGTATGGCGTGGTCAGATGCTCGACACCATAGGCCAGTTTGGCCTGCATGCCCCAGTAGGCGAACTGCGGGACATGGTGGTAATCGACGGCGCAGAAGTCGCCTTCAGGTCGTTCGAGGGTCGAATCGAGCACCATGATTCTGCAGGACAAGCTGCTGTAATACTTCACCGCCCGGCGCAGGAACGCCGGACGATTGTGAGTAATCAGCACCACCGTCAATAGCTCGTTGAGCGGTAGCGCCAGTTCAGAACTGTACTTGCCTTGCATAACTTCTCTCCACAACCGGCGACTCGCCGAAACAACGCTTGGTGATGTTGCGAATTAACGGACGCGACGCAGATAGCCGTCCGGCGCCACGGTGATCAACAGCTTGTTCTGCAACTGCTGGTCGATCTCGAAATCCTGGTTCTCTTCGAGGTATTTCCACACAGCGGTTTTCGGGTTGTCGCCCGGGCCCCACGGACGATCCGGGAAGAAATCGGCCGGCATGTCTTCAACCACGGTGTCCATGACCACGCAGTAGCTGTCGACCGACACCAGCGGTGCGTACAGACGCAGCTCTTCCAGTACGTGATCGTGGGTGTGGTTGGAGTCGAGTACCAGAATGACTTTCTTGCCTTTGGCCGCAGCCTGCACCTGGGCGGCAATGCCGGCGTCGATGCTCGAACCTTCGATCATCTTGATGCGCTTGGCCATCGGGTGGCTTTCGATCGCTTCGCGGTTGTGCGGGCGAATGTCGAGGTCGATGCCCAGCACTTCGCCGTGGCCTTGCAGCTCCAGCAACGAGGCGTAGTAGATGATCGAACCGCCGTGGGCGATGCCGCACTCGATGACCAGATCCGGTTTGACCTGCCAGATGATCTCCTGCATGGCCATCATGTCTTGTGGCAGCTGGATGATCGGACGACCCATCCACGAGAAGTGGTAGCTGTACTTGTGCTTGGCCGATTCGTTGAAGAAATCGCGGGCCAGGCCGGTGAGTTTCTGGTCGTCACCCTGCAGGGCAATCTGTTCCCGGCACTCGGCTTCGAAGGCTTGGTTGATGCTGTTGTCGGTCATTTTAATAATCTCAAGGGTCACTGAAACGAAGCGCTGTCGACGGCGTGATAGACGTAGCGTCCACCGGTCATCCGCTTGATCTCTTCGAGGTAATTGGAATTCATTACAAACAGGTTGGCGCCTTCGGGCAACGCGTCCATCGCCTCTTGCGGCGAGGACACCCGCGCGCCGCTCAACGGCAGATAACGCCCCTGCTTGGCCGGGTTGATATCCACCACACGGTCCACCGCGACACCGGCACGTTGCAGGAACAGCGAATAGATCACGCCTTTGGACGAAGCGCCCCAGATCGCCGAACCCTGCTCGGGGGCGGACTGAATGATCTGCACGGCGCGATCGAGGCTGGCGGTGAAACCGTCAGGCAGGCTCAGGCGCGGCACCGGTTGATCCGGAGTCAGGCGCAAGGTCGACAGGTCGGCGACGATGTACAGGTATTGGCCACCGAACAGGTGACCGGCCTCGTGCACCGTGCCAAACAGCCGGCGCAGGTCATCGAGGCGAAAATAATTGACGTGTTCGTAGAACAGGTCGAACCAGGCTTTGTGCTCAAGAATCCAGTCGAAGCACGGCACTTCGATGTAGATCTGCCCGCCCTGATTGGCGTTGGCGATTTCGGCGAGAAAGCTCAGCGGATCCTGAATATGCTCCAGCACATGGCGCAGGACGATGGCGTCTGCCGCCAGCCCGAGACCACGGGTGAACGGCGCCTTGATCACGTCTGCGTTTTCGCCTTCGTACGCCGGGTCGATGCCGGTGATCGAATAACCGAGGCCCTTGAGCAGCTCAAGGAAATAGCCTTTGCCGCAGCCGACTTCGATCAGTTCCTGACCCTTGAAGTGCTTGGCGATGATGCCTTCGACGTCACTCAAATGCTTCTGGAACTGGCCGGAATGCGCCTGCTCGTTCTGATAATCGGCGTCGTAGCTGAGTTTGTCAGCGTCGAACGCGGCGTTGAAGATCAGACCGCTGCGCTCGTCCTGCACCAACAGCATGTCGGCACTGGCCGAGGCCTGCGCCGACGCGGGATCGGCAAAGGTGCGGTTCTGCAGCACCGGTAGGTCAGTAACCCGATACAACTCGTGCCTCATTGCGGCTCTCCCAGTAACTGTTGCAAACGCTCGGTCACCGCCCAGAACGCCAGCGGTTCGTGGGTTGGGTATGGGTAGTGGCCGAGGTTCAGATGCAGCGACACGTCGCGTTCGCGCAGGCGTTGTTCGACCAACGCGCGCACGGACACCGGTTGGCCGCTGGCGCAATTGATCACGCCGTTGAAGTCGGTTTTTTGCAGGATCGCGGCGAGGTAGCCGGCAGCGCGTTCAATCGGCAGAAAATCGCGCAACTGCTCACCGGCGGACATGTTGAACGACGCCTCACCGGCATCGATCGCCCGGTCCAGCGCGGCCAACAGACTGTTGGGGTTTTGCCCTTCGCCATGCAGATAGAACAGGCGCGCCCACTGCAAAGTGAACGGCAACTCCTGCTGCAGGTTTTGCAGAAACAGGTGCAGTGTGTGTTTGGCCAGACCGTAAGGATTGCTCGGCTTTGGCTCGGTGTTTTCGCTGAGTGGCCCGCTCTGCATGCCGTATTCAAAACAGGTGCCGGTGACCAGCACCTGCTGCACGCCCGCCTCGACCGCGCTTTTGATAAAGCGGTAATCGGCCATCAGGTTGTGTTCGAAATGGAACAGCGCCCGGTAGTTCGGCAAGCCCGGCCAGGCCAGATGCGCTAGTGCATCGATACCCGCGGTCAACGCGTGGATATCGAGATCGGCGGCGTGAATATCCGCTGCGATGAACTCGACGTCGTTGATCCACGGCATGCCTTGCGCCGTTTCTGGGTTGCGCGCCACGGCGCGGATTTCACAACCACGCGCCAGCAATGCGGCAACCAGATGCCGGCCGACAAAGCCTGTGGCTCCGGTGACCAGAACCTTCACAGCACTTTCAACTCAGGCACGGCGATCACGAAGCGGCCGTCCCACCGACGCACTTGCGCCAGTTGCTGACTGACTTCGTGCAGCAGGTTCCACGGCAGCACCAGCACGTAATCCGGTTTTTCGAGATCAATCTGCGCCGGCGCCACAATCGGAATGCGGCTACCCGGCAGGAACTTGCCCTGCTTGTGCGGATTGGCATCGGCGACCCAGGCCAGCAGGTCCGGTTTGACCCCGGCGTAATTGAGCAAGGTGTTGCCTTTGGCCGCCGCGCCATAACCGACCACACGTTTACCGTCAGCCTTGGCCTGCAGCAGAAAGCGCAGCAGTTCATGCTTGATGCGTTCAGCGGCGGGCGCGAGGGTCGCGTAGTACTCGGCGGTTTTCACCCCGGCATCCAGTTCGGCTTGCAACTGTTGTTGCACCGCCGCTTGTACCGCGCGGCGCTCGCCGTCCTTGCGCTGGACGAATACACGCAACGAACCGCCATGGGTGGTCAGTTGGCTGACGTCGAACACTTCCAGGCCATTGCGCTCGCACAATGTCTGCACGGCAGTCAGCGAAAGATAGGAATAATGTTCGTGATACAGCGTGTCGAACTGCGCGCCGGCCATCAGTGTCAGCAGTTGCGGGAATTCGAAAGTGGCCACACCGGTCGGCTTGAGTAGCGTCGCGAAACCGCCGAGGAAATCATTGATGTCCGGCACATGCGCGAGCACGTTGTTGGCCGCCATCAGATCGGCGCCCCAGCCTTCGGCTTGCAACTGCGCAGCAGTCTCACGACCGAAGAACAGTTCACGAATTTCCAGGCCTTTTTCCCGAGCCGCTTGCGCGGTGCTGCGCGTTGGTTCAACACCGAGGCACGGAATGCCCCGGCCCGCCACGTATTGCAACAGGTAACCATCGTTGGCGGCGACTTCCACCACACGGCTATCGGCGGTCAGGCCAAAGCGCTCGACCATCTCGGCGACATAGCGCTCGGCATGAGCCAGCCAGGTGCTGGAGAACGAACTGAAGTAAGCGTACTCAGCATCGAACAGGCTATCGGCACTGGTGTAATCCTCGGTCTGTACCAGCCAGCATTGCTGGCACACGGCGACCTTCAACGGCACCCATTGCTCGGCCTGTTCCAGGCGATCGGCGTGCACGTAGGCGTTGGACGGTGGCGAGGTGCCGAGGTCGATCAGCGGCAGGCTCAGCGGTGCGGCGCACCCACGGCAGTTCATAGACGCACTCCAGCAAAGTGTTGATCGAGCGCGGGATGGCTGGAATCACGCGCTGACAAATTATTGACAGGCAACGGCCAAGCAATCGCCAGCCGTGGATCGTTCACCGACAGACCGCCCTCGTGCTCCGGCGCGTAATCGACGCTGTGCAGGTAAAGCAGTTCGGCGTCCTCGGTGAGGGTCTGGAAACCATGGGCGAAACCGGCCGGGATCAACAGGCTGCGGCCATCGCCAGCCTTGAGGTGCTCGGCGTGCCAGTGCAGAAACGTTTCGGAGTCAGGACGCAGATCCACCGCAACGTCCCACACTTCACCGCGCAGACAGGTGATCAATTTGGCTTCCGGCGCATTGGCATTCTGATAATGCAGACCGCGCACACTGCCCTTTTCACGGGTGCAGGAATGGTTGATCTGACGGATATGGAACTCAGCGCCGAACGCACTCAGGCTGCCTTCGCAAAACAGCCGAGCGAAGTGCCCCCGCTGGTCTTCGAAACGTTTGTGCTGAACGCTGAACAACCCGGCCAGCGGCAACGCCTTCAGGGAAAACTCGCTCACAGCGCGCCTCGGTACAGGTTCAATTGGCCGAGGGTGACGCTGCGCATGTCATCGCCGTTCTGCCACGCCAGGTGCCAGTCGAGGGTCTGCGTCAGGCACTGCTGCAAGGTCCAGCGCGGCTGCCAGCCGAGTACCTGGCGGGCGCGGCTGCTGTCCAGACGCAGCAGGCCGGCCTCGTGCAGTTCGCTTTTCTCGATGCGCAAACCGCGCGCCTGCGGCCAGCGGCTGGCAAGCAATTCAACCACTTCGCCGACGCTGCACATGTCCGCTTCGCCCGGGCCAAAGTTCCACGCCCCGGCGTATTCCGGGCCCTGTTCGTAGAGGCCGGCGGCCAGTTGCAGGTAACCGGCCAGCGGCTCCAGCGCGTGCTGCCACGGGCGTACGGCTTGCGGATAGCGCAGGGTCACCGGTTCGTCGGCGGTCCACGCTTTGAGCACGTCGGGAATCAGTCGCTCAGGAGCGAAGTCACCGCCGCCCAAGACGTTGCCGGCACGCGCCGTGGCCAGGGCCAGACCGTGTTCGGCGTATTTGTCCGCCGGGAAAAACGACGCGGCATAAGACTGTGCGAGCAATTCACAGCAAGCCTTGCTGCTGCTGTAAGGATCGTGGCCACCGAGGGCTTCGTCTTCGCGGTACGGCCACAGCCATTCCTTGTTGGCGTAGACCTTGTCGGTGGTGACCAGCACGCAAGCGCGCACGCAACCGACCTGACGAATCGCTTCGAGCAGGTTCAGCGTACCCATGACGTTGCTGGAATAGGTCCCGAGTGGATCGCGATAACCTTCGCGCACCAGCGGCTGCGCGGCCAGGTGCAGCACGATCTCCGGCTCGGTATCGGCGATGATTTCCAGCAAGGCGCCCAGATCACGCAAATCACCACGCTGATCGTTGATGCCTTCGTGCACGCGCGCCAGTTCAAACAGGCTCGGCTCGGTCGAAGGATCAAGGGAGAAACCGCTGACTTGCGCGCCGAGGCTTTGCAGCCACAGGGTCAGCCAACTGCCTTTGAAACCGGTATGTCCGGTGACGAGAACGCGTTTGCCGCGCCAGAAATCCGCACTCAGGCCCATTGCTTCCATGGGGCCTCCCCGCTCTGCCACAGCGCTTCGAGATGGTTCTTGTCGCGCAGGGTGTCCATCGGGTGCCAGAAGCCTTCGTGCTCAAAGGCTTTCAACTGTTCGTCGGCCGCCAGACGCGCCAGCGGCTCGGCTTCCCAAGTGGTAGCGTCATCGGCGATGTACGGCAGCACTTTTGGCGAGAGCACGAAGAAGCCACCGTTGATCCAGCCACCGTCACCACGAGGTTTTTCGGTAAAGCCCAGCACTTGATCGCCTTGACGCTCAAGCGCGCCGTAACGACCCGGCGGTTGCACAGCGGTGACGGTCGCCAGACGACCGTGAGCTTGGTGGTAATCCACAAGCTGAGCGATGTTGATATCGGAAACGCCGTCGCCATAGGTGAAGCAGAACGCCTCTTCATCCTGCAGATAACGGCCGGCCCGCAGCAGCCGGCCACCGGTCATGGTTTCCTCACCGGTGTCAATGAGCGTGACGCTCCACGGCTCGCTGTAATTCTGGTGCACATCCATGCGGTTCTCGCGCATGTTGAAGGTGACGTCGGAGGTGTGCAGGAAGTAGTTGGCGAAGAAGTCCTTGATCGCATAGCCCTTGTAGCCGAGGCAGATCACGAAGTCATGAATCCCGTGGGCGGAATACTGCTTCATGATGTGCCAGAGAATTGGCTTGCCGCCGATCTCGATCATCGGCTTGGGCTTGAGGTGCGACTCTTCACTGATGCGCGTGCCGAGGCCACCCGCCAAAATAACTGCCTTCATCGTCTCCCCTCTTGTTCTACACCGGGCTGCGCGCCGCTTTCTTGAGCTTTGCGGGCCTTCTGGCTAAACCTTTTGCCGATCCGTGCGCCGCTGGAGTGACCGCGAGCGCTCGTTTTATGGCGATTTACAGGGGACTTGCAGGAAACGCGCCAGCTCCACAAGCCCCTCACCCTAACCCTCTCCCAAAGGGAGAGGGGACTGACCGTTGTGTTTGGGCGAGGTACGCCGACGTGCGATACCGAGTCGAACTCAG
>NZ_AKJR01000107.1:0-13682 GCF_000282235.1 Pseudomonas sp. GM24
GGCTAGGGTGAGGGGCTTTTCTGCCTCACTCCACAGTTTCAAGCTCTCGACGCAGCGCCATTGAGTTTTGCGAGGACATCGGGATCGGTGGGAAGTCCTCGTTCAGGACGCACAAATGGTCGATGGCGTCTTCAAACATCGAGTCGGCTTTCTTGCGCAGTGCGCGGTAGCGCTCAAACTGCTCAATGTCCAGATCGGCCACGTCAAGCAGCGCATTGGCCGCTCGATTGAGGGTGTGGGCGTTATCGAACAATTGACGATTGCGTTCCAGAGCCAGTGCTCTGCAAGCCTTGATTTGCGCAGGAGTCGAGCATTCTTTCATGACCGTGACCTTTTTCTTCAAGGATTCCGTTTCATAGGCGTAGCGCCGCAGGGGAACCGAACCTGCCGGGCCTCGCCGGACGTATCCGGCGAGGGGTTATGCTTGTGACTGCCGGTGATTAAGCAGGGATCCATTTTTTTACAGAAAAATGTTCGATCAATTAGTCGATAAAACTCGGGATTAAAAATCAGGATTTTTGTTTCTTGTGCTGCTCATAGCGAGCCAGGATCGGTTGTGTGCTGATGCCGTGCAGCAAAATGCTCAGTGCCACCACCGACAAGGTCAGGTCGGTACACAAGGTGGCGACGCTATCGGTCAGCCCGTGATTCAAGCCGTAAAACAGATAGAACAGGCTACCGATCCCGCGAATGCCGAACCAACCAATCAACAGCCGTTGGCGTCCCTCCAGCAATGCGCCCCAAGGCATCAACGCAACGCAGGCCGGGCGGATCAGGCAGAACAGCACGCCGCCCACCAGTAACGCCCGCCAATCCCAATGCGCCACCAGCACCACGCCGAGCAGAGTTACCAGAAACACTTCCATGGCGCGCTCGACCAGACCGCCGAATGACAGCATGTCGCCCATCATGATGCCGGCGGCGACCTGGTCACTCTCCAGCCGTTCCGTGTCGCCGTGCACCGCGTGCTGCGGCTCGACGTTCTGGTGGCCGACCACTGGTTGCACCAGATGCTCGGCGGGTGGCTGCCCTGCGCCGGTGGATTTCACTTCGACCTGACGCAGGCCCAGTCCGGCAGCAAACACCGACAGAAAGCCATAGCCGCCAATCGCCTCGGCGACGACATAGGCCAAGGCGATCAGTGACAACGCCAGATAGTCATTCGGACTGAGCGTGCTGTCGTCATTGCGGATACGTAGCGAAAGCGTCACCCGACCGATACCGCGGCCCATCCAGTAACCGGTGAGCAATCCTGCGGGCACCGCCCACAATAAATTGCGCAGAACCCAGCCCTGCCACTCGGCGGCAGAGCCGTCACCGTGGATCAACAACAAACCGAGAATCACAAACGGAAAGGCCACCCCGTCATTCAGCCCGGCCTCACCCGACAGGCCGAAACGCACGCTGTCGACATCCCGCGCATCGTTGACCTGAACCAGCGCCGCCAGCACCGGATCGGTCGGTGCCAGAATCGCGCCGATCAACAGCGACGGCCCCCAGGGCAAGCTCAACGCAAAGTGCAGCAGCAGACAAACCCCGGCAATGGTCAGCACCATCACTGGCCCGGCGAGGCCAAAGGCGATTCGCCAACGTTTGTCACGCAGCGGCAGGCGCAGCTTCAGGCCGCAGACGAACAGGGAGAAGAGCACCGCGACTTCCGTCAGGTGCTCCATCCACAGCGAGGCATTTTCCAAGGACAGTTTCAACAGATCGAGGCCACTGGGGCCGATGCCGATCCCCAGCAGCAGACAAACCGCCGAGGTGGTGACCGGCATCCAGCGCAGGTACGACGACGTCAGTGCCAGGGTCAACAGCACGGCGCCAAGCACCGCCACCCACACGATAAAACTCATGATCTGCCGCCCTCAGTGATTAATGACGGCCGCCCGCAGAGACCCTTTAGCTTCTGACGCCGCCCCTGTAGGAGCTGCCGCAGGCTGCGATCCTTTGACCTTGTTTTTAACATCCTAATCAAAAGATCGCAGCCTTCGGCAGCTCCTACAGTGCGTTTACTCACAGCATCGGTTTACCACCGGTCACGCCATAGCGCTGGCCGGTGATGTAACTGGCTTCGTCCGAGGCCAGCAGCACGTAGATCGGCGCCACTTCAACCGGTTGCCCGGGGCGGCCGAGCGGGGTGTTGCCGCCGAAGTTCTGCACTTCTTCATCGGGCATGGTCGAGACAATCAACGGCGTCCAGATCGGCCCCGGTGCCACGCAGTTCACGCGAATCTCTTTCGGCCCGAGCATCTGCGCCAGACCGCCGGTGAAGTTGGCAATCGCGCCTTTGGTGGTGGCGTAGGCGAGCAGGGTGGGTTTGGGCATGTCCGAGTTGATCGAACTGGTGTTGATGATCGACGCGCCGGCACGCATATGTTTGATCGCGGC
Organism: Pseudomonas sp. GM24; assembly: GCF_000282235.1. NCBI lineage: Bacteria > Pseudomonadati > Pseudomonadota > Gammaproteobacteria > Pseudomonadales > Pseudomonadaceae > Pseudomonas > Pseudomonas sp. GM24. The sequence goes on from NZ_AKJR01000107.1 coordinate 2,389, forward strand.
CTGACACAAGCGGAAGATTGCGGTGATGTTGACGTCGAAGGTCATCACCCATTCCTCGTCGGGGATTTCTTCGAAGGTTTCGTGGGTCATCTGGAACGCAGCGTTGTTGACCAGCACATCGATGCGGCCGAAGCGTTCAACGGTCTTGTCGACCAAGGCCTGGCAATGGGCTTTTTGCGCGATGTCGCCCGGCAACAGCAGGCATTGGCGCCCGGCCTGTTCGACCCAGCGCGCGGTTTCTTTGGCGTCTTCATGTTCATTCAAGTAGGCGACGGCAACATCGGCGCCTTCACGGGCGAAGGCGATTGCCACGGCGCGGCCGATGCCGCTGTCGGCGCCGGTGATCAGGGCGATCTTGCCGGCCAGCCGCCCGGAGCCGACGTAGCTTTGCTCGCCGCAGTCGGGGTAGGGCTGCATTTTGCCTTGCGCGCCGGGCACGGCTTGGGCTTGTGCGGGGAAGGGTGGTTTTGGATGGTCGGTCATCGCGGGTCTCCGAGGTCTCAGGGCAGGTATGGGTGGTTGACCCGGTGCCTTTGCCGTGAGTTCGATCGGATTTACGCAGGTCTTCAGACTGAATAAAGAACCTGTGGGAGCTGGCTTGCCAGCGATAGCAATGTATCAGTCGACATTAATGTTGAATGTCAGACCGCTATCGCTGGCAAGCCAGCTCCCACAGGGTTTAGTGGTGTTTTCAGGTGTTGCGCTGAGTCAGGGCACGCTCCATGCGGGCGATGCCTTCTTCCAGCAGCGAGCGCGGGCAGCCAAAGTTCAGGCGTACGAACTGCTGGTGTTGATCGCCGAAGTCCAGACCCGGGCTCAGCCCGACTTTGGCCTGTTCAAGGAAGAACTGCTGCGGGTTGTCCAGGTCCAGCGCCGAGCAATCCAGCCAGGCCAGATAGGTGCCCTGCGGCACATTGATGGTCACGCCAGGCAAGCGGCTGCGCACCGCTTCAACCAGCCAGTCGCGATTGGCTTGCAGGTAGGTTTTCAGCTCGGCCAGCCACGGTCCACCTTCGCTGTAAGCCACGCGCGTGGCTTCCATGCCCAGCGGATTGACGCTGTCGACCATGCCGCAACGGGCGTGGTTGACGCGTTCGCGCAGGGCGGTGTTCTGGATGATCATGAACGAGGTCTTCAGGCCGGCAATGTTGTACGCCTTGCTCGCCGACATCAGGGTGATGGTGCGCTCGGCGATCTCCGTGCTCAGCGACGCGGTCGGAATGTGCACGCGACCGTCGAAGCACAGTTCGGCGTGGATTTCGTCGGAGATGATCCAGGCGTCCTGCGCCGCGCAGATATCCGCCACCGCTTGCAGTTCCTCACGGCCAAACACCTTGCCGATCGGGTTGTGCGGGTTGCTCAGCAGCAGCGCGCCGCCACCGTTCAGCGATTCACGCAACACGTCCAGCGGCGTCAGGTAAGTGCCGTCAGCCTGCGCGACGAACTCCAGCTCGACCTTGTTCAACCCCCAATGCCCCGGCGCGTGGCGCAGCGGCGGGTAGTTTGGCACTTGCACCACAACGTTCTGCTGCGGCTGCACCAGCGCCTTCAAAGCCATGTTGAAGCCCGACTCGACTCCCGGCAGGAAGATCAGCTCTTGCGGTTTGACCTTCCAGGCGAACTTGGCCCAGAGGTCGGCGACGATGGCTTCACGCAAGTTGTCCTGCGCCACGCTGTAACCCACCAGCGGGTGCAGCAAACGTTGCTGCAATGCCTCGATCACCACCGGTGGCGCGGCGAAATCCATATCAGCGACCCACATCGGCAACACATCGGCCGAATAGCGGCTCCACTTGGTGCTGCCGGTGTTGTGGCGGTCGAATACCTGATCAAAATCGAAAGTCATGCGCGGTCTCGTGAAGGCGGGATTGGTCCTGCGGGCATGATAAACCCATGTCCCTTTGGAAACACACTCAAACCCTGTGGGAGCTGGCTTGCCAGCGATAGCGGTGGGTCAGTCACCATCATTGTTGGAGGAGCCGACGTCATCGCTGGCAAGCCAGCTCCCACAGGGTTTGCGGTTGTTAGCAGGAGTGCCGACAAACGGCCGACGGTCGGTTTTCACACAGATCGTGTGGTCATTGTCTACAGTGAAAAGGTCGGCAGACGTTTGCCGCAACCGTGATTGTCCAGATAAAACCCGGCAGCAGTACCGGGTTCCACCTGATCAGGAGTGCACGATGGATCTCAGCCGTCGTCAGTTCTTCAAGGTCGCCGGTATCGGCCTTGCAGGCTCGAGCCTGGGCGCGTTGGGCATGGCCCCGACGCCAGCCTTCGCCGAGCAGGTGCGCCACTTCAAGCTTGCCCACACCCATGAAACCCGCAACACCTGCCCGTATTGCTCGGTCGGTTGCGGGTTGATCATGTACAGCCAGGGCGATACCGCGAAGAACGTAGCGCAAAGCATCATTCACATTGAGGGCGACGCCGACCACCCGGTCAACCGCGGCACCCTCTGCCCGAAAGGCGCAGGCCTGCTCGACTTCATTCACAGCCCCGGCCGTTTGCTCTACCCGCAAACCCGCAAACCGGGCAGCAGCGAATGGACGCGAATCAGTTGGGACGAAGCGCTCGACCGCATCGTCGACCTGATGAAAGCCGACCGCGACGCCAACTTCATCGAAAAAAATGCCAACGGGCAAACGGTGAATCGCTGGCTGAGCACCGGGTTCCTCGCCGCGTCGGCGGCGTCCAACGAAGCCGGTTACATCACCCAGAAGGTGATTCGCAGTCTCGGCATGCTGGGGTTCGATAACCAGGCGCGTGTCTGACACGGCCCGACGGTGGCAAGTCTTGCCCCGACGTACGGCCGTGGTGCCATGACCAATACCTGGACCGATATCGCCAACGCGAATCTGATCCTGGTGATGGGCGGCAACGCCGCAGAAGCGCATCCGTGCGGCTTCAAATGGGTAACCGAGGCCAAGGCGCACAACGCTGCGCGGCTGATCGTGGTTGATCCGCGTTTTACCCGGACCGCTTCGGTGGCCGACTATTACGCGCCGATCCGCACCGGCACCGACATCGCCTTCATGGGCGGGCTGATCAATTACCTGCTGACCGAGGACAAGATTCAGCACGAATACGTGCGCAACTACACCGACGTGTCGTTCATCGTCAAAGCAGGTTATGGCTTCGAAGACGGCATCTTCAGCGGGTACGACGTGGCCAAACGCAGCTACACCGACAAGTCCGGCTGGGGTTACGAACTGGGCGAGGACGGTTTCGTCAGAGTCGACCCGACCCTGCAGGATCCGCGTTGCGTCTATCAATTGATGAAGCAGCATTACAGCCGCTACAACATCGACCTCGCCAGCCAGATCTGCGGCATGCCGGTCGACTCCATGCAGAAAATCTGGGAAGAGATCGCCACCTGCTCGATCCCGGGCAAGACCATGACGATTCTCTACGCCCTCGGCTGGACGCAGCACTCGATCGGCGCGCAGATCATCCGCAGCGCGGCAATGGTGCAACTGCTGCTGGGCAATGTCGGCATGCCAGGCGGTGGCGTCAATGCCTTGCGCGGTCACTCGAACATTCAGGGACTGACCGACCTTGGCTTACTCTCCAACGCACTGCCGGGCTACCTGACCCTGGGCAGCGACATGGAGCAGGATTACGCCCAGTTCATCCACAAACGCACGCAGGTTCCGCTTAGACCCGGACAGCTTTCCTACTGGCAGAACTACAGCAAGTTCCACGTCAGCCTGATGAAGTCGTGGTACGGCGCCAACGCCACCGTCGAGAACAATTGGTGCTACGACCATTTGCCGAAACTCGACATCCCCAACTACGACGTCCTGAAGATGTTCGACCTGATGAGCCAGGGCAAGGTCAACGGCTACTTCTGCCAAGGCTTCAATCCGATCGCGGCACTACCGGACAAGAACCGCGTGATGGGCGCACTGGCCAAGCTGAAATGGTTGGTGGTGATGGACCCGCTGGCTACCGAAACTTCGGAGTTCTGGCACAACGTCGGGCCTTACAACGACGTGAAAAGCGCCGAGATCCAGACCGAAGTCATTCGCCTGCCGACCACTTGTTTTGCCGAAGAGGACGGCTCGCTGGTCAACAGCAGTCGCTGGCTGCAATGGCACTGGAAAGGTGCCGATGGCCCGGGCGAGGCGCAGACCGACATCCGCATCATGAGCGAATTGTTCCTGCGCCTGCGCAAGCGTTATCAGGCCGAGGGCGGCAAATTCCCCGATCCGCTGCTGAAACTGACGTGGCCGTACAAGATCCCCGACGAGCCTTCGCCGGAAGAGTTGGCCAAGGAAATCAACGGCAGCGCCGTGGCCGATTTCACCGATGCCACCGGCGTTGCGGTCAAGGCCGGCTCGCAACTGGCCGGATTCGGCTTGCTCAAAGATGACGGCAGCACCGCGTCTGGCTGCTGGATCTTCGCCGGCAGTTGGACCGAGGCCGGCAACCAGATGGCCCGCCGCGACAACGCCGATCCGTTCGGCATGCATCAGCATTTGGGCTGGGCATGGGCCTGGCCGGCCAACCGGCGGATTCTCTATAACCGCGCTTCGGCAGATGTCGCCGGTAAACCGTGGGACCCGAAAAAACGCCTGGTGTGGTGGAACGGCAAAGCCTGGGGCGGCACCGACGTGCCGGACTATAAGGCCGACGTACCACCGGAAGCCGGAATGAACCCGTTCATCATGAACCCCGAAGGCGTGGCGCGATTCTTCGCCGTCGACAAGATGAACGAAGGACCATTCCCCGAGCACTACGAGCCGTTCGAAACGCCGATCGGCATCAACCCGCTGCACCCGCAAAACAAGAAAGCCACCAGCAACCCGGCGGCGCGGATCTTCGATTCGGTCTGGGAAACCCTCGGCGAGGCCAAGGACTTCCCGTACGCCGGCACCAGCTACCGGTTGACCGAGCATTTCCACTTCTGGAGCAAGCACTGCAAGTTGAACGCAATTGCTCAACCGGAGCAGTTCGTCGAAATCGGCGAAGTGCTGGCGAAAGAGAAGGGCATTGCTGCCGGTGATCGCGTACGCGTCAGTTGCAAGCGCGGCTTTATCGAAGCGGTGGCAGTGGTGACGAAAAGGATCCGGCCGTTGCAGGTCAACGGCCAGGTCGTGCATCAGATCGGCATCCCGCTGCACTGGGGGTTCACCGGTTTGACGCGTCACGGTTATCTGACCAACACCTTGGTGCCGTTCCTCGGCGATGGCAACACACAGACCCCGGAATCCAAGTCATTCCTGGTCAACGTGGAGAAGCTCTAATGGAGAATCTTTAAATGGCCAGCCAAGACATCATTGCCCGCTCGGCCACTACCACCGTGCCGCCATCGGTGAGGAATCAGGAGGCGGTGGCCAAGCTGATCGACACCACCAAATGCATCGGCTGCAAGGCCTGTCAGGTCGCCTGCTCGGAATGGAACGAGCTGCGCGACGAGGTCGGCCACAACCACGGCACCTACGACAACCCGCAGGATCTGAGCGCCGAAACCTGGACGTTGATGCGCTTCACCGAGCATGAAACCGACGCCGGCAACCTCGAGTGGCTGATCCGCAAGGATGGCTGCATGCACTGCGCCGAGCCCGGTTGTCTGGCGGCGTGCCCGAGCCCCGGCGCGATCATCAAACACGCTAACGGCATCGTCGATTTCGATCAGGATCACTGCATCGGTTGCGGTTATTGCATCACCGGTTGCCCGTTCAACATTCCGCGCATTTCGCAAAAGGATCACAAAGCCTACAAGTGCACCTTGTGTTCCGATCGCGTGGCGGTAGGGCTGGAACCGGCCTGCGTGAAAACCTGCCCGACCGGGGCCATTGTGTTCGGCACCAAGGAAGACATGAAGGAACACGCTGCCGAACGCATCGTCGACCTGAAAAGCCGTGGCTTCGAGAATGCCGGTCTGTATGACCCGGCAGGCGTTGGCGGCACACATGTGATGTACGTGTTGCACCACGCTGACACACCAACGATCTACGCCAATCTGCCGCAGGATCCGGCGATCAGCCCGTTGGTGGGCCTGTGGAAAGGCATCAGCAAACCCTTGGGCCTGTTGGCCATGGGCGCCGCGGTGCTGGCCGGGTTCTTCCATTACGTGCGCATCGGCCCGAATCGGGTGGTAGAGGATGAACACCCGACACCACCCGACACCTCGGTGCACGTTGTCGATCCGGCAGTGCACACCTTCGATCCACGCGGGGAGGACCGGCCATGAGCAACAAGACGATCCTGCGTTACACCGCCAACCAGCGCACCAATCACTGGCTGGTGGCAATCCTGTTTTTCATGGCCGGGCTGTCCGGGCTGGCGTTGTTTCATCCGTCGTTGTTCTGGCTCAGCAACCTGTTCGGCGGCGGGCCGTGGACGCGGATTCTGCATCCGTACATGGGCATCGCCATGTTCGTGTTTTTCCTCGGTCTGGTGCTGAGTTTCTGGCGTGCCAACTTCTTCATCAGCAACGACGGCAAGTGGATGCGCCGCATCGATCGGGTGCTGGTTAACGACGAAGAAAGCGTGCCGCCGGTGGGCAAATACAACGCCGGGCAGAAGCTGCTGTTCTGGACTTTACTGCTGTGCATGCTCGGTTTGCTGTTTACCGGGCTGGTGATCTGGCGCGCCTGGTTCAGTGCGTATTTCGGCATCACCGTGATTCGCTGGGCAATGCTCCTGCATGCGCTGGCCGGGTTCATTCTGGTGCTGAGCATCATCATTCACATCTACGCCGGGCTGTGGATCAAGGGTTCGGTGGACGCAATGATGCACGGCTGGGTCAGCCGCGCCTGGGCCAGGAAACACCATGAACTCTGGTATCGCGACATCACCCGCGACGAACGCCAACCGGATGTGCCGGAACGACCGATCACCAAAAAGGGCTGACTCTTGCCAACCATTCTGGAACCTGGGGAAATCGAAGCGGCGGCGAGTTCGCCGCCGTTTCTGCATCTGCCGCCTTCGAACCTGTTTGCGCTGCGGGCTGATCGACTGGAACAACTGGCCGAGGGGCATGCGCTGGCTGAATACCTGCGACTGATTGCCGGATTGTGCCGGGTGCAGCAGCAGGTCTTCGACGATCCGCCGTTGACGGCGCCGTTCGATCAACAACGGATTGAAGCCTGTCAGCAGCATGGTTTGCCGCCGTTTGCCGCCGATACGTTGGTGCGCGAAGAGGGCTGGCAGGCTTACCTTGAAGCTTTGCTGCAGCGTTATGAACCTGCTGAGCAACCTGCCGTCATTGATGCGGTGACGACGTTGCGGGTCGCCAGTTCCGGCCAGTTACGCGCATGGGCCGTGGCGTTGGTCAGTGGTCAATATTCGATGGTACCGGCGCAACTGGTGCCGTTTCTCGGCGCAGCGCTGCAAGTGGCCTGGAGTCATTGGTTGCTCAGCGCGCTGGATTTGAAACTTAAACCCGGCGACAGCCTCAGCCAATGCCCGGCGTGCGGTTCACCGGCGATGGCCGGGGTCATTCGCCATCGCGGCAAGCACAATGGTTTGCGTTATCTGGTGTGTTCGCTGTGTGCCTGCGAATGGCATGTGGTGCGGGTCAAGTGCGTGTATTGCGAGTCGAGCAAAGGGCTTGATTATCTGAGCCTCGAGGACGATCGCCACGCTGCAAATCAGGCACCGTTAAGGGCGGAGGTCTGTCCGGGGTGTAACAGTTATCTGAAACTGGTGTATCTGGAAAACGATGCCGATGCCGAGGCGTTATCAGCAGATATCTCCAGTCTGCTGCTGGACATGCGCCTGGCGCAGGACGGTTATCAGCGGCTGGCACCGAATCTGTTGCTGGCACCGGGAGACGAATGAACTGAGCGTCTACACTCTGGCGCAGTGATCTGTCTCCAGGAGTGGCTGATGTCCCTGCGGTTACCTTCCATTGATGGTCTGTTGCGTCATCCTGCGTGTGGGCCTTTACTTGAGCGTCACGGCCGTGAGTCGCTGCTGGCAAGTTTGCGTCAGTTGCTCGATGAGCTACGTTCCGGCGTGTTGAACGGGCAATTGTCAGCCGTCGAAATCAGCCCCGAAGTGCTTGCCGGCCGCGTCGGTGAACGTCTGGCCCAGCAACAGCGCAGCAACGTACGCCGCGTTTTCAACCTCACCGGCACCGTCCTGCACACCAATCTGGGCCGCGCCTTGTTGCCGGACGAAGCCATCGACGCCGTGCAAATGGCCGCACGTTATCCGCTCAATCTGGAGTTCGATCTGGCCAGCGGCAAACGCGGTGATCGTGATGATCTGATTGAAAGCCTGATCCGCGAACTGACCGGCGCCGAAGCCGTTACCGTGGTCAACAACAATGCCGCCGCCGTGCTGCTGACGCTCAACAGTCTGGGCGCGCGCAAGGAAGGCATCATTTCCCGTGGCGAGCTGATCGAAATCGGCGGCGCCTTCCGCATTCCCGACATCATGGCCCGTGCCGGTGTGCGTCTGCACGAAGTCGGTACGACCAATCGCACCCATGCCCGCGACTACGAAGCGGCGATCAGCCCACGCAGCGGTTTGATCATGCGCGTGCATGCGAGCAACTACAGCATCGAAGGTTTTACCGCGCGGGTGCCGACTGCTGAACTGGCCGAGCTGGCCCATCGACACGGCTTGCCGTTGCTGGAAGACCTGGGCAGCGGCAGCCTGCTGGATCTGACCCGTTGGGGCTTACCGGCGGAACCGACAGTGCGTCAGGCGCTGCTGGATGGCGCGGATATCGTCACCTTCAGCGGCGACAAATTGCTCGGTGGCCCGCAGGCCGGGTTGATCGTCGGGCGTAAAGAGCTGATCGCGAAGATCAAGAAGAACCCGTTGAAACGCGCGCTGCGGGTGGACAAGTTGACTTTGGCGGCGCTGGAAGCGGTGCTCGGGTTGTATCGTGATCCCGATCGCCTCGCTGAACGTCTGCCGAGTTTGCGTCTGTTGACCCGCCCGCAGGCTGAGATCTTCGCCCAGGCTTTGCGCTTGCAGCCCTTGATGGCTGAACGGTTGGGTGAGATCTGGCAGGTCAGTGCAGTCGAGGCCTTGGGCATGATCGGCAGCGGCAGCCAACCGGTGGCGCGTCTGCCGAGTGCAGCGTTGTGTTGTCGCCCGCAAGTCCCCAAGCGCTTGCGCGGGCGTTGCCTGTTGAATCTGGAAGCGGCGCTGCGCGCGTTGGCGATCCCGGTGCTCGGGCGTATCGACGACGATGCTCTGTGGCTGGATCTGCGCCAACTCGACGATGAGCCGGCGTGGCTCGCGCAGTTGCCACAGTTGCAGGTCGATTCGTGATTATCGGCACGGCGGGGCACATCGACCACGGCAAGACCTCGCTGCTGCAAGTCCTGACCGGACAAACCGGCGATCGCCGCCCGCAGGAGCGCGAGCGGGGGATGACCATCGACCTTGGCTATCTCTATGCCGAACTCGCACCCGGCGCCGGCCTGACCGGGTTTATCGACGTCCCTGGCCACGAGAAATTCACCCACAACATGCTCGCCGGCGCGCAAGGCATCGACTTGGTGTTGCTGGTAGTTGCCGCCGATGACGGCGTGATGCCGCAGACCCGCGAGCATCTGGCGATTGTCGAATTGCTCGGCATCCCGCGCGCTTTGGTGGCGATCACCAAATGCGACCGCGCCGAAGCGGGCAGGGTGGAAGAGGTGCAGCGCCAGGTGCTGGACCTGCTGGCCCCGGGGCCGTTTGCCGAGGCGCCGATCCTGACAGTGTCGAGCCTGAGCGGACAGGGCGTTGAGGCCTTGCGCGAACTGTTGGTGCAGACACAAAACGAAGTACACGAACGCAGCCGTGAAGGTGGTTTTCGTTTGGCCATCGACCGCGCGTTCAGCGTTACCGGTGCCGGCATTGTGGTGACCGGCACGGCGTTGTCGGGCACGGTTGCCATCGGCGACAAGCTCATCCTCGGGCCTTCGGGGAAATCGGTGCGGGTGCGAGGTTTGCACGCCCAAAATCAACCCGCCGAACAGGCCTTTGCCGGCCAGCGAGTGGCGTTGAACCTCAGCGGCGAACGCCTTGAACTGGCGCAGATCCATCGCGGCCAGTGGTTACTCAGCGAGTGGCTGCACGCGCCGACGCAGCGGGTCGACATCGACTTTCAACTGTTACCCGGTGAACGCACCTTCGAACACTTCCACCCGGTGCACGTGCACCTCGGCACGCAGGATGTGATTGCACGGGTGGCGTTGCTCGAAGGCCCGCGCCTCAGTCCCGGCGAACACATGTTCGCGCAACTGCTGATCAATGCGCCGGTGCACGCGGTGAAAGGTGATCGGCTGATCCTGCGCGACCAGAGCGCACAACGCACCTTGGGCGGCGGCCAGGTCCTCGACCCGTTCGCCCCGGCGCGACAGCGTCGTAGCCCGGAACGTCTAGCGCAATTGCGCTCCTTGGTCTCGGGCGACGAGTTCGAACAGGTCCTGCCCGTGTTGCTCAACTACAGTGCGGGCGGTCTCGACCCGCTGAGGCTCGAACGTCAGTTCAATCGTCCGCGCTCAACGTGGGCGTTAGCGGAAAACGTACGCCTGATCGACACGCGCCAAGGCCAGCTGCTGTTTAACGTGCAGCGCTGGGCGCAGCTGAAGTTCACTCTGCTGGAACAACTCGCGCAGTTCCATGAACTGGAGCCCGACCAGATGGGCCCGGATCGCGATCGCCTGCGCCGCTTCAGCGGCTTGGCATTGGAGCGCTCGACGTTTGTCAGTTTGCTGGATGAATTGCTCACCGCCGGATCGATTCAGGCAAGCGGGCCGTGGCTGCATTTGCCGGATCATCAAGTGCGCTTGAATGCTGAGGACGAAAGCCTCTGGCTGCAACTGCAACCGCTGTTCGAACAGGCCGGTTTCGACCCGCCATGGGTGCGCGACATCGCGAAAATGCTCGGTCAGGACGACGCCGTCGTGCGCCTGCTGCTGCGCAAACTGGCGCGGCTCGGTCTGATGCATCAAGTGGTACGCGACCTGTTCTTGAGTGACGTGCAACTGCGCCAAATGGCCAACGTGTTGCTCCAACTGGCCAGGGAAAATCCGCAGATCCAGGTGACAACCTTCCGTGATGCGCTAGGCTTGGGTCGCAAACGCTGCATTCAGTATCTGGAATATTTCGACCGCGTCGGCCTGACCCGACGCATAGGCGAATCCCGCCAGATCCGCCCCGACAACGCGCTGGCCCACGCCAACGCACAATGAGTTCAAGGAAGGCAATCGCGCCCGGTGGCGCGGCCGGGCTTCAAACCCGGTTGGGGACGGCATCCGTTCCCGGGCAGGTTCGACTCCGGCTGCCTTCCGCCACTTTTTCCTCCAAACCTCCCCGATCCAGTGTGGGAGCGAGCC
>NZ_AKJR01000108.1:0-3080 GCF_000282235.1 Pseudomonas sp. GM24
CCGGTATTCTTTCCGCAGACGTCCGGCACGGCGCAGATGCTCTCGGCGTTTCTTACTTTCGGCATCGCATTTCTGGCCCGACCGCTGGGCTCCGCGCTGTTCGGCCACTTCGGCGACCGTATCGGGCGCAAGTCGACACTGGTCGCATCCTTGCTGTTGATGGGCGTGTGTACGACGCTGATCGGCGTGCTGCCGGGTTACGCCACGATTGGCGCGTGGGCACCGATTCTGCTGTGCGTGCTGCGCTTCGGGCAGGGGCTGGGATTGGGTGGCGAATGGGGCGGTGCCGCCCTGCTCGCCACGGAAAACGCGCCGAAAGGCAAACGCGCGTGGTTCGGTATGTTTCCGCAGCTTGGCCCTTCGATTGGTTTTCTCGCGGCCAACGGCTTGTTTCTAACCCTGGCCATGACTCTCGATGACGAGCAGTTCCGCAGTTGGGGCTGGCGGATTCCGTTTCTGCTCAGCGCAGCGCTGGTGATGGTCGGTCTTTATGTGCGATTGAAACTGCATGAAACACCGGTGTTCGCCAACGCCATCGCCCGTCAGGAACGGGTGAAGGTGCCGCTGGTCGAGCTGTTCAGCCAGTACTGGGCGCCGACACTGCTGGGCGCGGCGGCCATGGTGGTCTGTTATGCGCTGTTCTATATCTCGACGGTGTTTTCCCTGAGTTACGGGGTTTCCACACTTGGCTATAGCCGCGAAACCTTCCTCGGATTGCTGTGCTTCGCCGTTTTGTTCATGGCCGCTGCGACACCGCTTTCAGCCTGGGCCAGCGACCGCTACGGGCGCAAACCGGTGCTGATCATTGGTGGCGTGCTGGCGATTCTGTCTGGATTTCTGATGGAGCCGTTACTGACTCAGGGTTCGACCTGGGGTGTGGCGCTGTTTCTGTGCATCGAGCTGTTTTTGATGGGCGTGACATTTGCACCGATGGGCGCACTGTTGCCTGAGCTGTTTCCGACCCACGTGCGTTATACCGGTGCTTCGGCGGCGTATAACCTGGGCGGCATTGTCGGGGCCTCGGCGGCACCGTTCTTCGCACAGAAGCTGGTAGCGATGGGTGGTTTGAGTTATGTCGGCGGGTATGTGTCAGCGGCGGCGGTGCTGAGTTTGATTGCGGTGCTGTGTTTGAAAGAAACGCGCAATAACGATCTGAATCAGGTTGCCTGACAGATCGCTATCGCGAGCAGGCTCACTCCTACAGGGGAACGCATTCCAACTGTAGGAGTGAGCCTGCTCGCGATGGACGCGACCCGGTTTACAGCTCTACAACAACAGCCTGAGCAGCACGGGTCGCCTTGGCACGAGCAGCCTCGATCGACTCATCCCGCGCCAGCGCCACGCCCATGCGGCGCTGGCCATTCACTTCTGGCTTGCCAAACAGACGCAATGCCGTGTCCGGCTCGCTCAACGCCGCGCCGAGGTTGGCGAATGCGGTCTGCGTCGACTGCCCTTCCACCAGAATCACCGCCGAAGCCGAAGGCCCGAACTGACGGATCAGCGGTACCGGCAAGCCCAGAATCGCGCGAGCGTGCAGGGCGAACTGCGACAGATCCTGCGAAATCAATGTCACCAGACCGGTGTCATGCGGACGCGGCGAGACTTCGCTGAACCACACCTGATCACCTTTGATGAACAGCTCAACGCCGAACAGACCACGGCCACCCAACGCTTCAGTCACCGCTTTGGCAACGCGCTCGGATTCAGCCAGAGCAATCGGGCTCATGGCCTGAGGCTGCCAGGACTCCTGATAATCGCCCTTCTCCTGACGGTGACCGACCGGCGCGCAGAACGTGGTGCCGCCAATGTGGCGCACAGTCAGCAAGGTGATTTCGTAATCGAAATCGATGAAACCTTCGATGATCACCCGACCTTTGCCAGCGCGACCGCCTTCTTGCGCGTAATCCCAGGCTTTCTGCACGTCATCAGTGCTGCGCAACAGGCTCTGGCCTTTGCCCGACGAGCTCATCACCGGTTTGACGACGCATGGGAAACCGAGGTCCTCAACAGCTTTGCTGTAGTCCTCGAAGGTGTCGGCAAAGTGGTACGGCGAGGTCGGCAGATCCAGCTCTTCAGCGGCCAGACGACGGATGCCTTCGCGGTTCATGGTCAATTGCGCAGCGCGCGCGGTCGGGATCACGGTGAAGCCTTCGGCTTCCAGCTCGACCAGGGTGGCGGTGGCGATGGCCTCGATTTCCGGCACGATGAAGTGCGGCTTCTCGGCTTCGATCACGGCACGCAGGGCGGCGCCGTCGAGCATGTTGATCACGTGGCTGCGATGCGCAACTTGCATGGCCGGCGCGTTGGCGTAGCGGTCAACGGCGATTACTTCAACGCCCAGGCGTTGCAGCTCGATCACCACTTCCTTGCCCAACTCACCACAGCCACACAGCAATACGCGGGTCGCGGTTGGCGACAACGGAGTTCCGATACGGGTCATCTCAGGTCCTCAAAGAAGCGGATCATCGAGGAAAGCAGCGCCAGACGCGCTTTCCATGGGGAGAAAGCGCGGCATTTTACATGAACCTGAGGGTTTGGCTTCAGCCGGCGACAGCCTGTTTGCGCTCACGCCAGGCCATGATCAGCCAGACGGCAGTAACGCCGGCGAATTTCGACAGCAGAGCAGTGATGATCACCGGCGGCGTCAGCAGGTCGATCATGCCGAAGAAGATGAAGGTATCGAGAGGAATGCTCAGTGCCGAACTGATCCACAAGCGATCGCGCAATGGGCGTTTGGTGATGCTGAACACCAGCCAGTCGATGATTTCCGACACCGCGAACGCCGTGGCGCTGGCCAAGGCGATGGAGGGATCAGAGGTCACGTAGGAGAGCACCAACGCCGCCAGCATCGCCACGACTGCGCCGTGGCCGAAGCGGGTTTGCACCATGTCGCGCAGTATGAAGACCAGGCCGCCCCAGGCCGACCAGATGATGTCCAGGTGCGGCGCGGTGGAGAAGGCGAAGTTGATCAGCACAACGCTGCTGATGTAGGCGATGAGGAAAATCATGGAGGCGACCTGTCAGATTGGCGCACAGGTTACTTGACCGGCAAATCAAGAGCCACCCCCTCACCCCAGCCC
>NZ_AKJR01000108.1:3103-9312 GCF_000282235.1 Pseudomonas sp. GM24
AAGGGAGCAGATCTTCGTTGAATCGAATCCCGAGTTCGACTCGAGAACGCAGGCCGGTATGGACCGAACAATCAACCCGGTCATTCCCTCCCCCTTCAGACGAAGGGAAAGGGAGCCGATCGGAGGCTTTTCAAAACCTGAGTTCGACTCGGCATGCCAAGTCGGCGTATAGCGTAAGACATCTCGGCCCGTCCCCTCTCCCTCTGGGCGGTCCGACGTTTCGGGAGGGCTAGGGTGAGGGCATTCTCAAGTCGATCAAGATTTCGAAGGGATCATCCACACCAACCCACTCGCCTTCGCCCGCTCATGACACAACCCCAGCACCACCCGGCGTTCGTCATTGGTCATGCGGCCCCAGCGGGTGATCTCCTCGACCGTACGCTGGCAGCCAGTGCAGATGTCAGCCTCATCCAGCGCACAAATATTCACGCATGGCGAGGCTACTGGTCTTTCTGGCGTGTTCATTCTTCCTGCTCAACCAGATCGCGGGCATAACGCTGCGAGTTATGCACATAGTGGGCGGCACTGGCTTCGAGCATTTTCTTCTGCGGCTCGGTCAGCTCGCGCACAACCTTGCCCGGCGAGCCCATCACCAGCGAACCGTCGGGAATCTCTTTGCCTTCGCCAATCAGCGAGTTGGCGCCAATGATGCAGTTCTTGCCGATCTTCGCGCCGTTGAGAATCACCGCGTTGATGCCGATCAGGCTGTAATCGCCCACCGTGCAGCCGTGGAGCATGGCGTTGTGGCCGATGGTCACGCCGGTGCCAATGGTCAGCGGATAGCCCATGTCGGTATGCATCACCGTGCCGTCCTGCACATTGCTGTTCTTGCCGATCAGGATCAGTTCGTTGTCGCCGCGTAGCACGGCGTTGAACCAGACGTTGGCGCCCTCTTCCAGTTTGACCTTGCCCACCAGCACGGCATTGGGCGCGACCCAGCTCTGTGGGTGGGTCTCGACACGGGCGTCGCCCAAACGGTATTTCATCTTGTCTTCCTCAGCGCCCACGGTGATGGCCATTCGAACGATGGCTCAGGTGTTAATAAAGCTTTTAGGGGGTTGGTGCAGACTGATCTTGGCGTCATAGAGCAGATTGATCAACTCAACGATCATGATCGCCGTCAGCCCCCAGATCTTGTATTCACCAAATCGATAACTTGGCACGTACCAACTGCGGCCCTGATAGTCGATGCGGTGCGTGTGTTCACGGGGGTCTTCGCGGAAGAATTCCAGCGGCACAGTAAACACCGCGGCAATCTCGGCATCGTTGGCCAGATACTCGACAAAATCGGGGATGACGCCGACATAAGGCGTGACCTTAATGCCGTGCAGGGAGATCAGCGGACTGAGCGGGCCGATGATTTCGACCAGGCCGGGCGGCAGACCGATCTCCTCTTCAGCTTCACGCAGCGCGGTGAAGATCAGATCCGGGTCTTCCGGATCGCGGCGACCACCCGGGAAGGCGACTTCGCCACCGTGGGTCGAAAGCCCGCTGGCGCGCAGGGTCAGTACCAGTTCCGGTTGGTCACTGCGGGTGATCGGCACCAGAACGGCGGCCTCGGGGAAACGTGTGTCAGTCTCCAGCGTGCGCGGTGTGTGGTTGCTTACCCTATGCAGTAGCTCGTCCAGCATGAGTGTTCTCGATCTGTGCCTTACTTTGCATCATGCACCAATCGTTGCGAGCGCCCAAGCCCCCGAAACCCGTCGTGTCGCGAAACGACAACTTGCCGACCGACACCGCTGCACGCCAAGATAGGCGCAGCATTCAGGAAGCCCAGCATGAAATTTTGCAGCCACTGCGGTAACCCGGTCACCCAACGCATTCCCGAAGGCGATTCGCGGCTGCGATTTGTCTGTGACAGCTGTCAGACCATTCACTATCAGAACCCCAATATCGTCGCCGGTTGCGTACCGACCTGGGGTACAAAAGTGTTGCTCTGCCGCCGCGCCATCGAGCCGCGCCTCGGTTACTGGACCTTGCCCGCCGGTTTCATGGAGAACGGCGAGACCATCGAACAGGCCGCCGTACGCGAAACTGCCGAGGAAGCCTGCGCCCGCGTGCGCAATCTGAGCATCTACACATTGATCGATGTGCCGCACATCAGTCAGGTGCATGTGTTCTTCCGCGCCGAGCTGGTCGATCTGGACTTCGCCGCCGGCCCCGAGAGCCTCGAAGTGCAACTATTCGACGAAGCCGACATTCCCTGGGACGAGCTGGCTTTCCGCACGGTGGGGCGTACCTTAGAATGCTTCTTCGCTGATCGGCGTATCGAGGCGTATCCGGTTCGGTCGGAATCGATTCCTCCGTTGGCGCAGCCGGTCATTATTTAATCAAGACATTGGCGTGATGGCCGACAAAAAGATCGCAGCCTTCGGCAGCTCCTACATGTACACATACATATAAAATGTTGGTTATCTGCGTCACTCCCTGGGGAATCGTTTCAATGCGCTGGTTGCTTGCCCTGTTCTGCCTGTCGTTCGTTACCGTCTCCCAAGCGTCCTTCGTGACCACCGTGACGCCTTCGAATACCCCGCTCATCGAGAAAGTCCTGGTGCTCAAAGCGGCTCATCAACTGCAGTTGATCGCTGACGGCAAGCCGCTGAAGACCTATCGCATTTCGCTGGGCAAAGGCGCGAAGAAAGGCCCGAAACTGATAGAGGGTGACAAGCGCACGCCAGAAGGTTTCTATTGGATCGACTGGCGCAAGACCAGCGACAAATTCAACCTGTCGATGCACATTTCCTACCCGAACATCAGCGATTCGGCCCGCGCCCGACGTGAAGGCGTCGAGCCCGGCGGCATGATCATGATCCACGGCACGCCGGATTCGGAAGAAACCCCGGAAGACCTGTTCCACACCCTCGACTGGACTGACGGCTGCGTCGCCATGCGTAACGTCGACATGCGCGAAGTGTGGAATCTGGTGCCGGACGGCACGATGGTCGAAATCCGCCCTTAACTTCCTCACGACCATTGGTCGGCATTAAAAAATAAATCAAAAAGATCGCAGCCTGCGGCAGCTCCTACAAGGGTGATACCACTCTCAACTGTAGGAGCTGCCGCAGGCTGCGATCTTTTGCTTTTCCTGGCCAACCACTAATACCACTTGAAACCACACCCCCTGAATACCGCCAATTCATTAGACATGGCGCTGTTTCATCGCGTTGACATGGTATTCAAGTGGTATTAATTTCCGCCCCACAAGCGAGCCACAACAATCCTATACTCGCGACGGAAATGCCCTACATGAACGACCTCCATACCTTACGCCCGGACGACTCTCAGCCGACGCCGCTGTACCTGCAACTGGCACGCAATCTGGAAGCAGCGATTCATGCCGGGCAGTGGAAGTCCGAGCAGGCGATGCCCTCGGAACGCAACCTCAGCGAGCAACTGGGCATTTCCCGGGTGACTGCCCGCAAGGCATTGGAAGTCCTCCTCGATCAAGGCCTGATCCGTCGCCTGCAAGGTTCCGGCACGTTCATCACCCCACGCCTCGAACAACCGCTATCGCGTCTCTCCGGTTTCAGCGAGATGCTGCGCCTCAAGGGCTTCGTGCCCAGCTCGCAATGGCTGGAACGCGAAATCACCCTGCCGACTCATGAAGAATTGATCCGCCTCAGCCTGTCGCCGAACGACAAGGTTGCGCGCATGAAGCGTCTGCGCAAAGCCGATGACAGGGTCATGGCGATCGAAATGAGCACCCTGCCCGCCTCGATCATGCCCAAGCCGCAACTGGTCGGCGATTCGCTCTACGAATACCTCGACGGCATCGGCAAACCGATCGTCCGCGCCTTGCAGCACATTCAGGCGATCAACGCCTCGGACGAATTCGCCGCGCTGGTCGGCATCGCTCCCGGCACCGCGATGCTGCTGATGACCCGGGTCGGTTATCTGGAAGACAACACGCCGATCGAAGTCACCGACACCTATTGCCGCAACGACTACTACGACTTTGTTGCAGAGCTTCGTAGATAAAGAGCTGCGCCGCTGAGAGCGGCCCAAAGCGAGAACCAAAATGTCCGAAGACAACATCCTCACCGCCAGCGGCTGGGTTCGCGGCCGGCTGATCCACGAACACGGCAAAGTCGTGTCGATCGAAGGCGTGCCTTGCGATCCGGCAACTAATGACCTGCCGTATCTGCTGCCCGGTTTCATCGACCTGCACGTCCATGGCGGCGGCGGCAAAGACATCATGGAAGGCGCCAGCGCTTTCGAAACCATCACCAGAACCCACGTGCGGTTTGGCACCACTTCGCTGCTGGCCACCACCATGACCGCGCCGAGTGCCGAGATCTCCAGCGTCCTGAAGGAAGTAGGAGAGTTCTGCGAACAGCGTCCGAAAGGTGCCGCGCGGGTCCTCGGCGTACACCTCGAAGGCCCGTACATCAATCCGGGAAAACTCGGTGCGCAACCGAACTTCGCCCACACCGCGTTGATGGCCGAAGTCGAAGAGTACCTGGCACTGGCGCCGATCCGGGTGATCACCATCGCCCCGGAAATCGCCGGTCATGACGGTTTGATCCGTGAGCTGAGCAGCCGTGGCGTGCGCATGCAAATCGGCCACACCCTCGGCAGTTACGAGGAAGGCGTCGCCGCTCTGGATGCCGGCGCGACCAGTTTCACCCATCTCTATAACGCCATGAGCCCGCTGCATCACCGCGAGCCGGGCATCGTCGGCGCCGCATTGGCCCACGCCAAATTCGCCGAGTTGATTCCGGATCTGCTGCACGTGCATCCCGGTGCCATTCGCGTGGCCCTGCGTTCGATCCCGTGCCTGTATTGCGTCACCGATTCGACCGCTGCGGCCGGCATGCCCGACGGTGAATACAAACTCGGCAGCCACACCGTGACCAAATGCCTGGGCGGCGTGCGCCTGCCGGACGGCACTTTGGCCGGCAGCACCCTGACCATGGATCAGGCCCTGCGCAATCTGGTGAAGATCGGTTTGCCGATCGCCGAAGCCTCACAACGTCTTTCGCAATTCCCCGCCGACTACCTCGGCATTACTGAACGCGGGCGCCTTGCACCAGGTGCCTGGGCCGACTGCGTGCGGCTCGATCGCTCACTCACACTGACCGCCGTCATGGTCGAAGGAGAAGACATTGACTTCAAAAATGCTTGAGGAGGCGCTGTCCTCGTTCGAGGCCGTGCAAGCCCAACTGCAACAGCTCGACGCACAAATGATCGAGATCGCCGGGCGCCTGCGCCGTCAGCCACCACAAGTGGCGATGACCGTTGCGCGCGGTAGCTCCGACCACGCGGCGAGCTACTTCGCCTACCTGACCATGCAGCAACTGGGTGTGCCGGTAGCGTCGCTGCCGATGTCGGTGGTGACCATGCAGCAGGCACCGTTGAAGGTCAGCGGTCAGGTTGCATTCGCGTTTTCGCAATCGGGGCAGAGCCCGGATCTGGTCAACAGCCTGCGACTGTTGCGCAAGCGTGGCGCGTTGAGCGTGTCGATGGTCAACGCCGCCGACTCGCCACTGGAAGCCGCGTGTGAGTTCAGCGTGCCGCTGCTCGCCGGGACTGAAAGCAGCGTCGCCGCGACCAAAAGTTTTATCGCCACCCTCAGCGCCAGCGCCCGCTTGATCGCGCACTGGAAAGAGGACAGCGAATTGCTGGAGGCCGGCAACGCCCTGCCTGAAGGTCTGCGCGAAGCGGCGAAACAGGACTGGAGTGTGGCTATCGAAGCCCTGCGCGATTGCGAGCGCTTGATGGTAATCGGCCGTGGTGCCGGTTTCGCCATCGCTCAAGAGGCAGCGCTGAAATTCAAGGAAACCTCGGCGATTCAGGCCGAAGCGTTCAGCAGTGCCGAAGTCCGTCACGGCCCGATGGCGTTGATCGACGAACACTATCCGTTGCTGGTCTTCGCCCCGCGCGGTGCCGAACAGGCTGGTCTGTTGAGTCTGGCGGCAGAAATGCGTCAACGCGGCGCCCGTGTGTTGCTGGCCGCGCCGGATGACATCGCCGAGCGCGACCTGACCCTGACCCGCGCCGAACATCCAGCGCTCGATCCGATTCTGGCGATCCAGAGTTTCTACGTGATGGCCGCAGGCCTGGCCGTGGCCCGTGGCATGGACCCGGATCAGCCGCGCCACCTGAGCAAAGTGACCCGCACGCACTAATTGAAGCAAGCCTGTAGGAGCTGCCGAAGGCTGCGATCTTTTGATTTTGATCCAAAAAAACAAGATCAAAAGATCGCAGCC
>NZ_AKJR01000109.1:0-5973 GCF_000282235.1 Pseudomonas sp. GM24
GCAGCTCCTACAGGTGTACGCAATCCAATGTAGGAGCTGCCGAAGGCTGCGATCTTTTGACGGTATCAAGGCAAGCGCAATATCACTTCAACACCGTTTTCGACATTGCGAATCTGCATCGCCCCACCATGCAACTTGACCACTTCTTCAACGAAGTTAAGCCCCAAACCCGTGCTTTTTCGCCCACTGTCCGGACGCGGCAACGAGTAGAAACGCTCGGTCAATCGCGGCAAGGCGTAGTCAGGAATCGGCGCCGTTTCATTGAACAATCGAAATTCGATCTGCTCGCCAACCCGCTCGGCACTGAAACGCAGCAGCCCCTGAATCGGCGTGAAATCCAGCGCATTCTCCAGCAGATTGCCCAGCGCCTGACGCAACAGAAACGGCTCGCCAATCAACAGCAGATCCGCTGCCATCGCCCGTTCGATGCGCAACTGTTTGCCTTCGATCCGCGCCGCTTGCCCCTGCAGCAATTGCTCAACCAGCGCCGCCAGCGGCACAGCGACCCGTTCTTCAAGGCCCTGACGTTGCTCCACCTGCGCCAGATTCAGTAACCGTTCGATCAACTGCTGCATCCGCGCACTTTCGCTGTCGATGTTGCCGACAAAGCGCAGGCGCTGAACCGGCAACATATCCCCTTGCAGCAACTCCGCCGCTCCACGAATCGCCGCCAGCGGACTTTTCAGCTCATGGGTCAGCGTATGCACATAACGCTCGACGTAGGCCTTGCCTTCCAGTTGCGTGCGCATCTGTTCCACGGCGGTAGCCAGTTGTTCCAGTTCACCACCCCGGTAATGCGGCACTTCCACCCGCCGGCCCTCACTTACCGCTTGGGCATAACCGGTCAAGCGATGCAGCGCGCGGCTCAGCCACCACGAGAGCAAAGCACCGAACAACAGACCGAGGCCGATCAAACCCGCGCCGTAAAACAGCAAACGCCGTTCGGTGCGATCGACATAAGGCTGCAATGAGCTGTTGGGCTTGGCCACGGTGACCACACCGATGATCTTGCCGTTGTCGCGGATCGGCGCGCCGACGTGCATCACTGACGAACTGGCGTCATCCGGATCACTGCGGCTCGAACGTGCGCCGTACTCACCGCGCAGGGTCAGATAGACATCGTTCCAGCGCGAGTAATCCTGACCGACCGCTACACCACTGGAATCGAGAACGACGATGCCCTTGGCATCAGTCACGTAGATACGGTGGTTGACCTGATTTTTCGGTAAGCCCCAAATGGTCGCTTGCGGCTGACGCTCGCCATACGCGCGCAGCAATTCAGGCCAGCGATTCTCACTGAGGGTGCCAGCCTTGAAATCGTCACGGAGGATTTCCGCCATCAGGTTGGCGGTATCGACCAGGGTTTCTTCGGTGGACTGGCGCACGCCGGGGCGGATTTCTTCCATCACCGTGTTGAGCACGAAATACCCGGTGAGGCCGACAAACAGCACGTACACCAGAAAGATCCGCAGCCCCAAAGACATCAGCTGTGCCCCGGGCTGTAGCTGTAACCGAGGCCGCGATGGGTCTGGATCGGCTCGGCGTCGGCACGCACCAGACGCAGTTTGGCGCGCACGCTTTTGATGTGGCTGTCGATGCTGCGCTCGTAACCGGCGTCGGCCGCCACGCCCAACGCATCAAGCAGTTGTTCGCGACTGAACACCCGCTCGGGTTGTTCGAGCAGGCACTGCAACAGGCGGAATTCGTGGCGGGTCAGGCTTAACGTCTGGCCGCGATAGCTGATTTGTACGCGCTCGGGATCGATGCGAAACAGCGCCGAAGAGGCTTCAATCACTGGACGCGGCGCCATGCGTTTGAGGATGGCCTTGACCCGCGCCGCCACCTCTCGAGGGCTGAACGGCTTGACCACGTAGTCGTCGGCGCCAATCTCCAGCCCCACCACGCGATCAATCTCGGCATCGCGGGCGCTGAGGAACAGCACCGGCACCTCGCTGAAACGCCGCAGCTGCTTGCAAGTCTCGAAACCGCTGATGTCCGGCAGGCCGATGTCGAGGATGATCAGATCGGCCGGGGTCTGCCGCTGATGCTCCAGCGCCGCCGCGCCGAGGCTCAGCCACGTCGTGCTAAAGCCCTCGCCTTGCAGGGCGAAAATCAGCGTGTCGGCAATCGCCGCTTCGTCTTCGACAATCAGGATATGAGGCATGGCGTCCGAGCCCATAGGTTAAGTGCGCGAACGGTGCCCCAAGCCTGACGTTACGTCAATGAGACCACTTGGCTCAGCAGTCCGGTTTGTCGGCGGTGAAGCGCCGCGCCGGGTTCACTGCCGCGCCGAACTCGCGCAAGGCCTTGGCACCGATCAGCAGCGGATAATTGAAGTTGCTGCGGTCGGTCAGGTTGACCTCAACGGTACGCTTGACGTTGCCCAGGCACAGCTCCAGATCGACCACCGGGCGCTTGGCGACTTCGGTGCTTTCGCCCTCGTCCT
Source organism: Pseudomonas sp. GM24 (assembly GCF_000282235.1). Taxonomy (NCBI): domain Bacteria; kingdom Pseudomonadati; phylum Pseudomonadota; class Gammaproteobacteria; order Pseudomonadales; family Pseudomonadaceae; genus Pseudomonas; species Pseudomonas sp. GM24. The sequence goes on from NZ_AKJR01000109.1 coordinate 2,447, forward strand.
CTTCGTCCGAGCGGCTTTTGATCTTGCTGATGCGCGCGACCTTGTGTTCGTAGACCTTGTTGCTGGCATCCTTGGTGCCGAGGCGGAACCGTACCCATTCATCGCCATCGCGGGTGAAGGTTTCGATGTCCTTGGCCGACAGCGAGGCGGTCAGTGCGCCGGTGTCCATCTTGGCCTTGAGCACTTCACCGCCGATTTCCGGCAGCGCGATGTATTCGTAGCGCCCGTACAGAGTCGGCTCGGCGGCCATGACCGGCAGAGCGACGAGGGCAAACAGTGCAAGGAGGGATTTCACGTAAGGGGCTTCCTTGGAAAATGAGGGCGGCAGACGCGAGATTTTAGACACCCGGCGAGCAATTCGTTCGCCCGTGAGACCGCATCGCTGGCAAGCCAGCTCCCACAAGGATCTTCAATGAATGCAATTCTCGTGAACACCAGAGAAACCTGTGGGAGCTGGCTTGCCAGCGATGAGGCCAGCAAAATCAATACAATATCTGGCACCAGCATACCGCCCCAAAAGTGAAACATTCGTCACCAGCGATTTGGCCTGCCGCGCGAAGCTGCTTATCATGGCGCGCCCATCCGTTTTCAAAGAGTTGCTTATGCGCCGCCTGCTCACCGGCTGTTTCGTCACCCTGCTGCTGTTGCTCAACACCCTGATTCTGATCGGGCCGTTGCTGGTGTTTGCCCTGCTCAAACTGGTCGCACCCGGCCGCTGGCGCGATTACGCGTCGGGCGCAGTGATGTGGATCGCCGAGACCTGGGCTGAGATCGACAAGCTGATTTTCCGTCTGTGCATCCCCACCCAATGGGACATTCGCGGCGGCGAGAATCTGCGCGGTGACACCTCGTATCTGGTGGTCAGCAACCACCAGTCGTGGGTCGATATTCCGGCGCTGATCCAGACCCTCAACCGCCGCACGCCGTTCTTCAAGTTCTTCCTCAAGAAAGAACTGATCTGGGTTCCGTTTCTGGGGCTGGCGTGGTGGGCGCTGGATTACCCGTTCATGAAGCGCTACACCAAGGCATTCCTGGCCAAACACCCGGAACTGGCCGGCAAGGATCTGGAAATCACCAGACAGGCCTGCGAGCTGTTCAAGCGTCAGCCGGTGACCGTGGTGAATTATCTGGAAGGTACCCGCTACACCGCGGCAAAAAGCGCACAGCAGCAATCACCGTTCAAGCATTTGCTCAAGCCCAAGGCCGGTGGCGTGGCGTTTGTGTTGGCGGCGATGGGTGAACAGCTGGACGCGATTCTCGACGTCACCGTGGTTTATCCACAAGCGAAAATCCCTGGGTTCTGGGATTTGATCAGCGGCAACGTGCCGCGCGTGATCATCGACATCAAGACCCGCGAACTCGACCCGGCGCTGTGGCAAGGCGATTACGAGAATGATCCGGCGTTTCGCCAGAAGGTCCAGAGCTGGGTCAACCAGCTCTGGAACGAGAAGGATCAGCGCATCGCCGAACTGCGCAGCGAGCGCGGCTGAATCAGCTACCGGTGCCGGCGCCCCAGATGCTGCCCAGACTCTGCAGCAGCGGGCCACCAACGCCTTGGTCACCCAGATACTTGAGCAGCACCGGGGCAAACTGGCCGACCATGCCGCTGTCCATGCCCAACGCGCCGAAAGCGTTGTTCAGGTCATTGGTGTCCTTGACATTGCCCAGCGCATTTTCCAGGCCGGCGGATTTGCCGGACTGACCGAGCAAACCACTCAACGCCGCCAGGTTGCCGCTACCGCCCGACAGCTTGTCGATGCCCGGCACTTCTTTGGCCAACTGCGAATAATCGGTGCTGCTCAATTGGTTTTTGGCCAGGCCCAGCATGGCGCTGGTGCCGCCGACGGCTTGCTGCGGGGTAACGCCCAGACCGGTGACGGCTTGCAGCAGGCCAGCCGTTTCCGAGGTCGGCGCGGCGGCAGTGGCCGCGTTGCCGCCCTGCATGCTGGAAGCAGCCTTGGTCACGTCGTCCAGGCTGAAACCGGCGAACACCGGGCTGGCAGCAAGGGTCATCAGTGAAGCCAAGGCAATACCGCGTGAAATCTTCATTCAGACATCCTCTTGCGCTGTGAAAACCACCCGTTGAGCGGGCAGTGAAACTGCCGGTTTGACCGGGTATCCGCCGGCATGTTCCGGCGCGGCGCATCCATTTTCATCCGGGCCGCGTATATAAAACGTGAAATCCCGGACACCCTCGCGATGAATGGCACAACCGCTGTCGCTGAACTAGCCTGTGAACAGTCCGAGTCACGCCCTCGCGCGCTCACTCTTGCCTGGAGAGTTGTCATTTCCATCGCCGACGCCAATCAGCTACGACAGTTGTTGGCCCAGTGTTCACTGGGTGATCGTCGCGCCTTCGAAACGCTCTATCGCAGCGTCGGCCCGCGCTTGCACGGCGTGGCATTGCGCTTCATGGGCCGCGCCGATCTGGCCGAAGAAGTGCTGCAGGAAGCCTTCGTGCGCATCTGGAATAACGCCTCGCGCTACGAAGCGCATCTGTCCGCACCGCTGACCTGGATGATCAACATCACTCGCAATCAGGCCATTGATCAGTTGCGCAAACACCGCGACCGGCCGTTGACTGACCTCGAACAGAACACGCTGCCGGACGAAAGCCCTTCGGCTCACGATCAACTGAACAGCGCTCGCGAGGCTCAGACGTTGAACCGCTGTCTGGACACCCTTGAAAGCATGCAGCGCCAGTCGATCACCGTGGCCTACTTTCAGGGGTTGTCGTGTACGGAACTCGCCGAACATCTCGCCACGCCACTGGGAACGGTGAAATCGTGGATCCGCCGTGGCCTGGAACGTCTGCGCCGGTGCCTTGAATCATGAACTACCAGACCCCTGCCCTGCGCCGCGCCCTTGCTGCCGATTACGCGATCGGGTTGATGGCTGCGCCTGCGCGGCGGCGGTTTGAACAATTGCTGCTGGACGACGATGTGTTGCGAGCTGAAGTGGCGCAATGGCAGGAAACACTGGTGAGTCTCACCGAATCTCTGCCGGAGCATCCGGTGCCCGATCGCGTCTGGCAAGGCATCACCGCGCGTATCGAACCGCAAGTCCTGCATGTGCCCGAGAAGCGACCGCTCTGGAACTGGCTGCGGGTTACCGCTGCGCTGTGCTCGATCGTGGTGCTGGTCTTTCTCGGCTCGCTGTACAACCGCGACGATGCCCGCTACCGCGCTACGCTGCTGACCGCTGATGCGCAACCGGCGCTGAAGGTCGAGGCGCATGCGGATTATCTGCAAGTCGAACCGCTGACACTGGCAGCGGTTGATGCGGATCATAGCCTGGAGTTGTGGGCGATTCCGGCGGATGGCAAGCCGATTTCGCTGGGTGTGATTCCGGCGGGGGGCAAAGGCAAGGTTGAGTTGAGTGAGGCGCAGAAGGTGTTGATCGGCAAACCGATTGCGCTGGCAGTGAGTCTGGAACCGAAAGGTGGTTCGCCGACCGGACAACCGACTGGACCGGTGCTGTATCAAGGAGCGTTGGCGGCTCTGTAAAGCAAAGCCCCTCACCCTAGC
>NZ_AKJR01000110.1:0-21674 GCF_000282235.1 Pseudomonas sp. GM24
GACACCTCGGTTGGCTCCCTCTCCCTCCGGGCGGTCCGACGTTTCGGGAGGGCTGGGGTGAGGGGCGATTCGGAGTCAGACCTCGCTCTACGCCCCCAACACCCGACAAGCCTCCACCGGCAACGTCACCGACACCGGATGGCCAATCCCCAATCCGATTCCCTGACACGGCGTGCTCAACGCCGTAAACGTCACCCCGGAACACTCCACCGTGGTCTCGATGGTCGCGCCGATATCGCGCACAAACGTCACCTTGCCGAGCAATCGATTGCCCGCCGTCGCTTGCGGCGCAGACAGTTGCAGGTCTTCCGGACGAATCAGCATCTTCACTTTCTGCCCCACGACAATGCTGCTGCAGATCGGCACTTGCAGCGCATCACCGCCGGGCAGGCTGACCTTGCCATCACCCAATGCGGTAGCCGGGAAAATATTGCCCGAGCCGATGAAGTCAGCGACAAACTCGTTGGCCGGATGCCGGTAGATTTCGATCGGCGTGCCGACCTGCTGCACCTTGTGCTCGCCCAGCACCACGACGATATCCGCCATGGTCATCGCTTCGCGCTGATCGTGGGTGACCATGATTGTGGTGATGTTCAGGCGCTGTTGCAGTTGGCGGATTTCCACCTGCATCGATTCGCGCAGCTTGGCGTCGAGCGCCGACAGCGGCTCATCGAGCAGGAGGATTTTCGGGTGCGAGGCAATCGCCCGGGCAATCGCCACGCGCTGCCGCTGACCGCCGGAAAGTTTCGCCACCGGGCGATCGATCATCGCCTGCAACTGGATCAGCTCCAGCAACTCGACAACGCGTTTGTGCCGATCAGCCTTGCTGACGCCGCGCAGTTTCAACGGGTAGGCGATGTTCTCGCCGACGGTCATGTGCGGGAACAGCGCCAGCGACTGGAACACCATGCCGAAGTTGCGCAGGTGCGCCGGGGTCTGGCCGATGTCCTCGCCGTCCAGGCGAATCTCGCCGCCAGTGAGGGTTTCCAGCCCGGCGATCATCCGCAGCAGGGTGGTTTTGCCGCAGCCGGACGGGCCGAGGAAACACACCAGTTTGCCTTCCGGCAAATGCAGGTTGACGTCTTGTACCGCGCACGCCGAGCCGTAGAATTTCTCGACGTTTTCCAGAATCAGACCAGTCATGTTGCACCTCAAATCAAAAGGAAACGCCGCCCTCGCCCACCAGCTTCTCCAGCGCCCAGATCAGGACGAAGTCGATCAGCACGATCAGCACGGCAAACGAGAACACGGTAGGGTCGAGCGATGACACGGTGCGGCTGTACATCCAGATCGGCACGGTCATGACGTCGATGGTGTAGAGGAAATAGGTCACGGTGAACTCGTTGAACGAGACGATGAACGCCAGCAGCATGCCCGCCAGAATCCCCGACTTCATCAACGGCACCACCACATCGACAATCGCGCGCAATGGCGAGGCGCCGAGCATCCGCGCCGCTTCCTCGACTTCGCTGCCGATGGAAAGCATCGCCGCCGTGCAGTTTTTCACCACAAACGGCAAGGCCAGAATCACGTGGGCGATCACCAATCGCGAGGTGGTCATGTGGAACGGCAGGCTGTCGAACACCAGCAGCAAGGCCAGACCCAACACCACCATCGGAAACACCAGCGGCAGCGACATCAGTTGCAGCGCCACGGCTTTGCCACGGAACTCGCAACGGGTCAACGCGTAAGCCGCGGGCACGGCGATCAGCGTGGCGAAGATCATCGTCAGGCACGACACCAGCAGACTGGTGGCCATCGCCTGACCGAGGCTCAGCACATCGCTGGCGTCCGGCGAAACGAAGGTGTGCCAGGCCGCTTTGTACCATTGCAGGCTGTAGCTGCTCGGCGGGAAGTCGAGGTTCGACGCACCGCTGAACGACATGACGATCATGGTCAGGATCGGCAGCACCGCCAGCAGCAGAATGAAGCCGGAGAGGATGCCGGCGAATTTGCCGGTTTCGCCGGGCAACAGCGCCATGCGCTTTTTGGTCAGGGCACTCATTGCGAAGCCTCCAGCAGACGCCGACGACGGCCAGTGATGTATTCGGACAAGGTCATGATCGCCAGCGTGGTGACAATCAGTACGACACCGGCAGCGGACGCGGCAGGCCAGTTCATCAGCGGCGCGATCTGGTCATGCACCATCACCGCCAGCATCGGCACGCGACGACCGCCGAGCAGCAACGGAACGACGAAGCTGCTGGCGTTGTAAGCGAACACCAGCGTTGCGCCAGTGATGATCCCGGGCAAACTCATCGGCAATACCACTTGGCGGAACACCTGAAAACGGCTGGCGCCGAGGGTCGCGGCGGCTTCCTCATAAGTGCGGGCGACGCCGCGCATGGCACTGGCGATCGGCAGCACGGCGAGCGGAAACGCGGTTTGCACCAGCCCCATCAATACGCCGTTCTGGTTGTACAGCAACATGATCGGGCGCTTGATCAGGCCGAGCCCCATCAGCGCCTGATTGAGCATGCCGGCCGGTCCGAGAATCACCAGCCAGCCGTAGCTTTGCAGCAGCAGATTGACCAGCAACGGCAGCAGTACCGCCGCGAGGAAAATCCGTCGCAGAAACGGCGAGGTCAGCCGCGACATGGTGTACGCCACCGGGATCGCCAACACCACGGCAATCACCGCGCTGATCAGCGCCAGACGCAAGGTCAGCAACAAGGATTTCAGGTAGTACGGTTCGAGCAACTGGGCATAACTGGCCAGGCTGAAACCGCTCCACTCCGCGCCTTTGGTGCCGACGCTCATGCGCAGCACCAGCAGGCTGGCGGCGATCAGCACGCCGAGAAACAGCATCGACGGCGTGAGGAAAAGCCACGCCCGCGCAGTCGGTGAAACAGCGCGCGTCGGGCGCACGTCAGCGGCGCCGACCGCTTGGGTCAGGGATTGATGTTCCATAGCAATGATCTCGTCAATGGAAAGCCAAACAACACATCCCTGTAGGAGCTGCCGAAGGCTGCGATCTTTTGATCTTGCTGTTGATCCTCATCTGCTCAGAGAAGATCAAAGGCAAAAGATCGCAGCCTTCGGCAGCTCCTACAGGGGGAGTTCGGCGTCAGGAAGAAAAAATTTCCGTATAGCGACGAATCCATTGGTCATGCACGGTGGCCAGGAAGGCGTTGTCGTGCATGATCGCCTTCTCGGCAATCTGCTCCGGCGTGAGGATGAACGGGCTCTTGCGCGCTTCGGCGGAGATGATCGCCTTGGCGTTGACCGGGCCGTTGAAGATGTCTTCGGCCATCTTGCCCTGCACCAGCGGGTCGAGGGAGTGATCGATAAACGCGTAAGCCAGATCGGTGTCGCCCGGACGATTCTTCGGCATCACCGAAAGCATCAGGTCGGTGTAAAAACCTTCCTTCATGCCGAAGGTAGCACCGAGGCCGTAGTTCGGATCGCGGATCTGCTTGGGGAAAAATGCCGGCGCATAGAGGCCGCCCATGTCCAGCGATCCGGTGCGGAACAGTTCGGCGATCTGGTTCGGGTTTTCACCCAAAGTCACCACGCGATCCTTGAGTTCGGCGAGTTTCTTGAAGCCCGGCTCGATGTTGTGTTCGTCACCGCCGGCCAGTTTCGCGGCGATGATGATCAGGTCCATCGCTTCGGTCCAGTTCGGCGGCGGCAGGAAAATGTTCGGCGCCAGATCGGCATCCCACAACGCGGCGTAACTGCTTGGCGCGTCTTTTTGTGTGCGGGTGCTGTAGACCAGACTGTTGCACCACAACAGATAACCGATGCCGTGGCCATTGGCGCCGGTGCGGTATTGTTCCGGGACGTCGACCAGGTTGGGAATGCGGTTTAAATCAGGTTTTTCCAGCAGCCCGGCGGCGGCCAGACCCTCGGCACCGACACCGGCCAGGGTGATGATGTCGTACTGCGGACGGTCACCGCCGGCCTTGAGTTTGGCGACCATTTCCGAGGTGCTGCCGGTGCGGTCGGCGATGACCTTGGCACCGGTCTTGGCTTCGAACGTCGCGGCGATGTTACGCAGTGCGGCGAGGCCGGTGTCATCCGACCAGGTCAGCAAACGCAGGGTCTTGCCGGCAAAACGCGTGTCGCTGGCGCTCGCCCGGATGAAGGGCATGCTCAGGGCGGCCGCCGCCACCGAGGCGACGCCGACGGTTTTAATGAATTGACGCCTGTTCAGATCGTGCTCGCCCATGACGGACTCCCTTTGTTCTTTTAAGTATGAGGTTGGTCGCAACCGTTGCATCCGCGCGGCCGGATCCGCGCCAAGCCCCGTTTTACAAGGGCTTTAGCGCTGCCGACGGGTTCATCCTGAGGTCGTGCAAAACACCTGACTATCGATAAAAACTCATTGAAGCCATGACGCCGACGCATGCCTCGTTGCGAGGCATGCGCTGACCTTTTTCGGGCGTTCAGAGCGCCCGGATCACGTGTTTGATTTCCTGAAAAGCGGCCAGGCCCCATGGCCCCAACTCGCGGCCGATACTGCTCTGCTTGTAACCACCCCACGCCGTTTGCGGGAAGATCACTTGCGGTGCGTTGAGCCACACCAGCCCCGCCTGCAGGGCGTTGGCGACCCGCTCGGCGGTCTCGGCGTTACGCGTCACCACACTGGCGACCAGGCCGAATTGGCTGTCGTTGGCCAAGGCAATTGCCTCGGCTTCGCTGCTGAAACGGCGCACGCACAGCACCGGGCCAAAAATCTCTTCGCACCACAGCGCACTGTCGAGGGGCACGTCGGTGAACACGGTTGGCTGCAAAAAATAGCCGCGCGGCAAATCTGCCGGACGATTGCCGCCGCAAAGCAGTTTCGCGCCAGCACTGAGACCGCGGTCGATGTGACCAAGCACACGCTGGTATTGCGCCTGATTGACCAGTGCGCCCATCTCCACGTCCGGGTCGAACGGGTCGGCGACGCGAATTGCTTGCGCACGCTTGTGCAAACGTTCGAGGAATTCGTCTGCCAGCTCATCGGCGACCAACACGCGGCTGGTAGCCGAGCACATCTGTCCGGCATTGAAGAAACCGCCACCGCAAGCCAGCTCGACTGCCAGTTCCAGATCAGCATCTTCGAGCACCAGCAGCGAAGATTTGCCGCCCAGCTCCAGACTCACGCCCTTCACCGTTTCAGCGGCGCGCTGCATCACCTGGACACCGACGGCGTTGCTACCGGTGAAGGAAATCTTGGCGATGCGCGGATCCGCCGACAGTGGTGCACCGACCGCCAGACCAGTACCGCAAACGACGTTGAACACGCCTGTGGGCAGGCCGGCTTCGGCGATGATCGCCGCCAGCTCCAGCTCTGGCAGCGGCGTGACTTCCGATGGCTTCAGCACCACGCAGCACCCGGCGGCCAGCGCCGGGGCGAGTTTCCACGCGGTGGTGACCATCGGGAAATTCCACGGCACGATCAGCCCGACCACACCGCACGGCTCGCGGCGCAGGCGTGCGCTGAAATCATCGCTGGGCAGCGGCACGTTGCTGTCCTGTCTGGCGTCGAGGCCTTCGGCGAGTTCGGCGTAGTACTCGAACGTGGCGATCACATCGTCGACGTCGATGGCCGCTTCGAACTGCGGTTTACCGTTGTTGCTCGACTGCAGGTTCATCAAGTGATCGCGACCGTTGCGCACGCCATTGGCGATGTTGCGCAGGATTGCGCCGCGCTCGGCACCGCTGGTTTGTGACCAATCCTTGAACGCGGCAGTGGCAGCGGCGACCGCTTGCTCGACCGCGTGCTCGTCACCGCCATTGACCGTGGTCAGCAACGCCTCGGTGGCCGGGTTGATCACGCGCAGATGTTCGCGGCCGGCCGACCATTGACCGTTGATGTAGAGGCCGTCGAGTGTGGTTGGGAAACTGATCATTGGGCCACCGCCTGCATCCACTGGTTCTGGTCGATTTCGATCACGGTCGGGCCTTGGCGATCGGTCGCCGCACGTAGCGCACTGCGCAGTTGTTCCACCGAGCTGATCGCTTCGGCAGCGCAACCGAGGGCCTTGGCCACACCGATAAAGTCCGGGGTGTAGATATCGACGCCAACCGGTTCGATGGCGCGGTTGACCATGTATTTCTTGATCTCTTCGTAGCCCTGGTTATTCCACAACAGGACAATCACCGGCGTGCGCGCTTCGACGGCGCTGGCCAGTTCCGGCAGGGTGAATTGCAAACCGCCGTCGCCGATCAGGCACACCACCGGTGGCCGTGCACCTTTGTCGAGTTGGCCACCGAGCCATGCGCCAATCGCGGCCGGCAACGCATAGCCGAGGGTGCCGTAACCGGTCGACGAGTTGAACCAGCGGCGCGGACGCTCCGGATTGAACGTGAGGTTGCCGGTGTACACCGGTTGCGTGGAGTCGCCGACGAACACCGCGTCGGGCAATTCATGCAGCACGGTTTCGAGGAAGCGGGTTTGCGCCAGGGTCGGGGCATCCCAGGTTGCGGCGAGATCTTCACGCAGACGCGCGGCGCGCACCTGGCCCCAATCGTTGCGGCGCTCAGCCAGCGCTTTTTGCGACAAGGCGCTGAGCAGCGCCTGCGCGGCATTGCGTGAATCGGCAACCAATGCCACGTGTGGCGGATAGTGACGCACGGTCTGGTCGGCATCGATATCAATGCGCAGCAGTTTGCCGGGAATCTCGAAACCACCGGCGAAGGTCACGTCGTAATCGGTTTCGGCCAGTTCGGTGCCGATCGCCAGCACCACATCGGCGTCGGCGACCAGCGCGCGGGTGGCGACCAGGCTTTGCGTCGAACCGATCAGCAGCGGATGCGTCGACGGCAACATGCCCTTGGCATTGATGGTCAGCGCCACCGGTGCATCGAGCAGTTCGGCCAGTTCGGTGAGTTCGGCAGCGGCATCAATCGCACCGCCACCGGCGAGGATCAAGGGACGCTGAGCGCCGGCGAGCAACTCGCTCATACGGCTCACAGCGGCGGGCGCGGCGCCGGCGCGATCGATGTTGACCGGAACGCTGGCGAGCAAGTCATCGGCTTCTTCTACCAGCACGTCCAGCGGGATTTCGATGTGCACCGGACGCGGACGGCCGGCCTGGAACAAGGCGAATGCGCGAGCGAGCACGCCCGGCAACTCCGACGCCGACATCAGCGTGTGGGAGAACGCCGCGACGCCAGCGACCAATGCGCTCTGGCTCGGCAACTCGTGCAGCTTGCCGCGCCCACCGCCCAACTGGTTGCGGCTCTGCACGCTGGAGATCACCAGCATCGGAATCGAATCGGCGTAAGCCTGGCCCATGGCCGTGGTGATGTTGGTCATGCCCGGGCCGGTGATGATGAAGCACACCCCCGGTTTACCGCTGGTGCGCGCATAACCGTCGGCCATGAAACCGGCGCCCTGCTCATGCCGTGGGGTGACGTGGTTGATGCTCGAACGGGCCAGCCCGCGATACAACTCCACGGTGTGCACGCCGGGAATGCCGAACACCTGCTCGACCCCGTAATCTTCGAGTAACTTGACCAGTACTTCGCCACACGTCGCCATGTCATTGCCCTTTTGTCAGCTAAAAACACAGGGCCTTTCTGTAGGAGTGAGCCTGCTCGCGATAGCGTCTTCACATTCAACACTGCGGTGACTGACTCACCGCTATCGCGAGCAGGCTCACTCCTACAGAGGGCCCTTCATGGGCTCATTGAACGGTCGGCAGGTAGCGGCAACAATCGATTAAAAGTCATACTAGCCATGTCCTCACGTCATACCTTGGATCCACATGAAACGACTGCCCCCCCTGCCCGCCCTGCATACGTTTCTGATCACCGCGCAGTGCTGCAACTTCACCCGGGCCGCCGAGCAGTTGCACATCACCCAGGGCGCGGTGAGCCGGCAGATCGCCGGACTGGAAGATCATCTGGGGTATGAATTGTTCATCCGCCTGGCCCGAGGGCTGGAGCTGACGGCTGAAGGAAGGGAATGGTTGCCGCGAGTGGAGAAGGTTTTCGGTCTGATCACTGAGGCCACCGAGCAGATCGGTCTCAAGCGCGAAACCCTGCAACTCAAGGCCCCCAGTTGTGTGATGCGCTGGCTGGTGCCACGCCTGCTGCAATGGCAAAAGGAACGCCCGGATGTGCCGGTCAAACTGACCACCACCCTGGCCCATGGCGTGGACTTTCAGCGCGAGCAATTTGACGCGGCGGTGATCTATGGAACGCCGCCGGACAACTCCTCGACTGCCCTGCACCTGTTCGATGAGCAACTGACCCCGGTCTGTTCACCGGCACTGTTGAAAGGCCCGCCAGCGTTGTTCGAGCCGGCGGATCTGCAACAGCACTTGTTGCTGCATCCGACTTCCGACACTCAGGACTGGAAGGTCTGGCTGACAGCGGCCGAGTTGCAATTGAACAACGTGAACCTGGGCCAGCATTTCGAAACGCTGGATCAGGCGATGTCGATGGCGTCGCATGGCACGGGGGTGGCGATTGGAGACTGGTCGTTGATTGGTGATGACTTGCGCGCGGGACGGCTGGTGATGCCGTTTGCGTTGAAGGTGAAGACGGGGCTGGCGTATTACGTGGTGGTGCCTGCGGGAACCGAGCCTTCGCCGCAGTTGGAGGAATTGATGATCTGGCTGGTTGAGCAGGCGCATTTGCGGTGAGGCTATTTCCCCTCACCCTAACCCTCCCGAAACGTCGGACCGCCCAGAGGGAGAGGGGACTGATTAGGGGATGCTCTAGAAATACGCCGACGTGAAATTACTGCGTTGAATCCATAATCGACTCGATCACTCAGGTCGATGTACAACGCCAGACACCTCACCCCAGCCCTCTCCCTCGGGAGAGGGCTGGGGTGAGGGGCAAGGATTCACTCAGTACCCGACGGTAAACCGCTGACGCGAATGCTTCGGCGTTTCCACCTCGTCGATCAACGCAATCGCGTAATCAGCAAAAGTGATCCAGCTACGCCCTTCAGCGCTCACCAGCAAGTGATCCTGGCCGACACGGAAACTCCCCGTGCGCTCACCTTCAACAAACTCCGCCGACGGCGACAGAAAGGTCCAGTCCAGCGTTTGCTCCTGACGCAACGCCTCAAGAAACGCCGCACCGGCACTGGCTTCAGCTTTGTACTCCGCCGGAAAACCCGCACTGTCGATCACCCGAGTGTCGTCCGGCAGCAACAACGAACCAGCACCGCCGACCACCAGCAAGCGCTGCACGCCCGCCTGCTTCACTGGTTCGACAATCGCCGCCGCAGGGACGGTGGCGAAATGCGCGGCGGTGATCACCACATCATGACCGGCCACCACGTCTTGCAGCGCTGCGGAATCCAGCACATCGACATTCTTGCTGACCACACCGGCGCGGGCGCCGATCTTCGAGGTGTCGCGGGCGATAGCGGTCACGCTATGGCCACGACGCAGGGCTTCTTCCAGCAATTGGCTACCGGCGCGGCCGGTGGCACCAATGATTGCGATCTTGCTCATGACATTCTCCAGTTGGCTTGAGAGTGCTGCGTTTTTCAGAATCGGCTTACCACTGCATTTCGCCCTTGGCGACTTTCGCGCTCAGCTCCAGCGAGCTTTCCTCACCCAGTTTCGGGTAGCGTTTTTTCATCGCCTTGATCAGTGCGGTGGAGTCTTTGGCCTTGGCGGTTTCCGCGTCGAACGCCTTAATGTAGTCGGCGGTGAATTTCACGCTGGCCAGCGAACGGCTGCTGTTGCCGAGGTAATGGCCTGGCACCACGGTGTTCGGCTTGAGGGTTTCGATCGCGTGCAATGTTTCCAGCCAATCGGCGTGGGATTGCGCGCTCTGGGTATCGGCCATCCATACGTGAATGTTCTCGGCAACGACGACGCCACCGACCACGGCCTTGAGCGACGGAATCCACACAAAGCTGCGATCCGGCTGTTTGCCCTCAAGGCCGACCACCTGCAACTTCTGCCCTTCGAGCATCAGGCTGTCGCCCTTGAGCACGCCCGGTACGATGGTTTTCGCCGGAACGTCGGCGCCCATTTTCGGCCCCCAGAAGGCCAGTTTGCCGGCGACGGTTTGGTTGATGTGATCAACCGTCGGCTGCGAGGCCACTACCTTGGCTTCCGGGAATGCTTTAGTCAGGGTATCGAGACCGAAGTAGTAATCCGGGTCACCGTGGCTGATGTAGATAGTGGTCAGGTGTTTGCCGCTGGCGCGGATCTTTTCCACGACCTGTTCAGCCTGGGATTTGCCGAACTGGGCATCGACGAGGATCGCGTCTTTCTCGCCGCTGACCAGTACCGAGGTCACCGGGAAAATCGCATTTGTACCTGGGTTATAGACGTCGAGGGTCAGGTTGGCAGCCGCGGCATGCGCGGCGAAACCCAGGGAAGCGGTGGCGAGCAGAACGCGTTTGAGTGTGGTGAAACCGATCATCTGTTGCTCCGGTGTCCGAATGCCGTGTTTGGCGATGGAACAGAGCTTAGTTGCCTGACTCAGTACAAAAAATGCGATGCTTGAACATAGTTTGTTTCTGAAAGCGGGCAAATCATGGATCGTCTCCAAGCAATGCGAGTGTTTGTCACCGTGGTGGATCTGGGCAGCCAGTCGGCAGCGGCCGATCATCTGGACCTGTCGCGGCCGGTGGTTTCACGTTATCTGGCGGAGCTTGAGGACTGGGTCGGCGCACGCCTGATGCACCGCACCACGCGCAAGTTGAGCCTGACCGCTGCCGGCAGTGAAATTCTGCCGCGTTGCCGACAGATGATCGAACTGTCGACCGACATGCAGGCCGCCGTCAGCGAACCCCACGACGCACCGCGCGGGCTGCTAAGGATCAGCGTCAGTACTTCGTTCGGCCAGGCCCAACTGGCGGATGCAATGGCGGCGTACGTGAAACGCTATCCCGGTGTGAGCATCGACCTGCAAATGCTCGATCGCACGGTGAATCTGGTGGATGAGCGCATCGATCTGGCGATTCGTACCAGTAACGATCTCGACCCCAACCTGATCGCCCGGCGCCTGACCGTTTGTCGTTCGGTGGTCTGCGCCGCGCCGGCGTATCTGCAAGAACAGCCGGCGCCTCTGCGGGTCGAGGAACTGAGTCGACACAACTGCCTGACGCACTCGTATTTCGGCAAAAGCCTGTGGCATTTCGAGGAGGATGGCGAACCGGTTTCGGTGCCGGTGCAGGGTAATATCAGCGCCAACGAAGCCAGTACGTTATTGCGCGCAACATTGGCTGGCGCAGGGGTGGCGATGCTGCCGACCTATCAGGCCGGGGTGCATATTCACAGCGGTGAACTGGTGCGACTGCTGCCCCATGCCGAACCACGGCAAATGAACATCTATGCGGTGTACGCCTCGCGCAAACACATGCCGGCGGCGCTGCGCAGCATGCTGGATTTTCTGGTGCTCAGATTTCCCGAAAACCCCGAATGGGATATCGGCCTGTAAACCCGATCCACTGTGGCTATCGATATGCTGAATGGCCAGTTACAAGCTCAAGCGCACTCGCTGGCAACTCCCCGCCGCTGACCTATGCTGAAAGTAATACCGCAGGGTATGTCGTTCAGAGGTCTACGCCATGAACATCAAAACAAGAAGGTACGTCGCGATTTTCATCACCTGCGCCGCCACGCTGGCGCTGTACGGCACCGCTGCCTGGCGGGTCGAACAGCTGCGACAGTTGCCGCGCGAGTACGCGAGCTGCAACTTCGAGCGCTGTATTCCACACAATGCCACGCTGAACGCATTGCGCTGAGCCTGAGGTTGACTCATTACCTGTGGGAGCTGGCAAGCCAGCTCCCACAGGTTTTTGCGGCGTTTATGAGATTAATGCTCGGCCTTCAGGCTGTCGCGGAAAGCCTTTGGCGATATCCCCACCCGCCGCCGAAACAGCCGCGTGAAGTTGGTCGGATCGGAAAAACCCAACAACTCCGACATCTCGTAAATCGTCATGCTGGTGTAGGTCAGCAAGCGCTTGGCCTCCAGCAACTGCCGTTCATGCATGATCTGCAAGGCCGGTTGCCCCGCCAGTTCTCGGCACGTGCCATTGAGGTGCGACACCGAAATCCCCAGGCGATGCGCCAGGTCCTCGACCTTCACGTGCTGGCGATAAGTCTCCTCGACCAATTGAATGAAACCATTGAGGTATTCGCGCTGCCGTTGCGGGCGCTGGCTGGCTTTGTGCCGCACGATTGCCTGACGGCTGACCCAGACCATGATCACGCTGACCAGCGAATGCATGAGCATTTCCCGCGCCGGTTGGTGGCCGTTGTACTCGGCCTGCAGCGCCGAGAACAGACTGTTGAGGTAATCGCCGTCGTGGCCGGCCGGATAGTGTTCTGCGCTGGCCAGCGCATGTACCGAATCGCCCAGTTGCGCCTGCAAGTGGTTGATCAGCGGTGTGGCGAGGGTAACGATGAACCCTTCGACGTCTTCGGAAAAACGAAAGCCGTGCACCGACAGCGGTGGCAGCACTTGAATGGCCGGGGTGTGGAGTTGCGTGCGTTGCCCTTCGATCTCAAGCTCTGCCTGACCTTTGAAGACGAAGAGTAATTGGCACAAATCAGCATGGCGGTGGGGTTTGATTTCCCACTCATGTTCGCGACTGCGGGAGGAAATGGTTTCACAGTGCAGCAAGTCAGGGGTCGGCCAGTCCAGGCTTTCACCGTAGAGCTTGAACACTGGAATCGAAGGCAGCTCAGGCTTGTTCATCACTTCAATCCAGGCCTCGGGGTTGTGGGCGATAATCGCACCGATTGGCAGAATGTACAGGTATCGGCTCAGTTTTCACCTTCAATTGACAGACCCGCAAGGGAAAAATGCAAGCACTCGATCCATAAAAATCATTCACCGGTCTTGGCCGCGTGAAGCTTGCGAGTCATAAAAACAATGAAAACGCTGAAAACCCAAGTCGCCATTATTGGCGCCGGTCCTTCCGGACTGCTCCTCGGCCAGTTGTTGCACAACGCTGGCATCGACACCCTCATTCTTGAACGTCAGACCCCCGATTACGTGCTCGGGCGCATCCGCGCCGGTGTGCTCGAACAGGGCATGGTAGAGCTGTTGCGTCAGGCTGGCGTGAGTCGGCGGATGGACGCCGAAGGACTGGTGCATGGCGGTTTCGATCTGGCGCTGGACGGGCGTCAGGTGCACATCGATCTGCACGCGCTGACCGGCGGCAAGACGGTGATGATCTACGGCCAGACCGAAGTCACCCGCGACCTGATGGCCGCTCGTCGGGAGGCTGGCGCGCCGACGATTTACCAGGCGCGCGATGTCGTTCCTCACGGCATGAAAAGCGATGAAGCTTTTGTCACCTTTGAAAAGGACGGTGAAATCTTTCGCGTCGATTGCGATTACATCGCCGGTTGCGACGGTTTCCACGGCGTCGCGCGGCAGTCGATTCCGGCCGATAGTCTGAAAGTCTTCGAGCGGGTTTATCCGTTTGGCTGGCTGGGGATTCTGGCTGACACGCCGCCGGTGCATGACGAGTTGGTCTACGCCCGCCACGAACGCGGCTTTGCCTTGTGCAGCATGCGTTCGGCAACGCGCACTCGTTATTACCTGCAAGTACCGGCGGATGAAAACGTCGATGACTGGAGCGATCAGCGCTTTTGGGATGAATTGAAAAATCGTCTGCCAGTAGAGCTTGCCGAGAAACTGGTTACCGGCCCTTCGATCGAAAAAAGCATCGCGCCTCTGCGCAGTTTTGTCGTGGAGCCGATGCAATACGGGCGGATGTTTCTGGTCGGTGACGCCGCGCACATCGTCCCGCCCACTGGCGCCAAGGGTTTGAATCTGGCGGCGAGTGACGTCAGCACGCTGTTCAATATTCTGCTGAAGGTTTACCGCGACGGGCGCACCGATCTGCTCGAGAAGTACTCGGAAATCTGCCTGCGCCGCGTCTGGAAAGCGGAACGCTTTTCCTGGTGGATGACCTCGATGCTGCACCGTTTCGATGATCACGACGCTTTCAGCCAGCGCATCAGCGCCTCGGAACTGGACTACTTTGTCAGTTCAGAAGCGGGGCGAAAAACCATTGCAGAAAATTACGTCGGACTTCCTTACGAGGCTATCGAATAGCCTGCTACCGACTTACACTGGCGAGCATCCCCGCTCGCCTGACGATCTGCGGGACTCTCACTGCCCGCAGGTTTTGCCCGTGACCAATCTCAATCACCCCGAAACGCCCAAACCGGCCATTCGCAGCGTGCTGGTCGCGCTGATGATGGCGATCTTTCTCGGTGCGCTGGACCAGACCATCGTCGCCGTGTCGATGCCGGCCATCTCTGCTCAGTTCAAGGATGTCAGCCTGCTCGCCTGGGTGATTTCCGGGTACATGGTCGCGATGACGGTGGCGGTGCCGATCTACGGCAAGCTCGGGGACTTGTACGGACGGCGCAAACTGATGCTGTTCGGCATGGGCCTGTTCACCCTCGCCTCGCTGTTCTGCGGCATGGCGCAGAGCATGGAGCAACTGGTGCTGGCGCGAATCCTTCAGGGCATCGGCGCCGGCGGGATGATCTCGGTGAGTCAGGCGATCATCGGCGACATCGTGCCGCCGCGTGAGCGTGGGCGTTATCAGGGTTACTTCAGCAGCATGTACGCAGTGGCCAGTGTCGCCGGCCCGGTACTCGGTGGTTACATGACCGAGTACCTGTCATGGCGCTGGGTATTTCTGATCAACCTGCCGCTGGGCCTCGGTGCCTGGTGGGTGGCGCGGCGCAACTTGCGCGGACTGCCGATTCCCCAGCGCAAACCAATCATCGACTACCTCGGCACCGTGCTGATGATCATCGGCCTCACTGCCCTGCTGCTGGGCATTACTCAGGTTGGTCAGGGTCATTCGTGGCGCAGCGGTGAAGTGCTTGGCCTGTTCGCTTGTGCGGTGGTGGTGTTGGCGGTGTTTGTCTGGCATGAGCGTCGGACCAAGGAACCGTTGCTGCCGATGCACCTGTTCGCCAACCGCAACGCCCTGCTGTGCTGGTGCACGATTTTCTTTACCAGTTTCCAGGCGATTTCGCTCATCGTGCTGATGCCGCTGCGCTTTCAGAGCGTCACCGGTGCCGGGGCTGACAGCGCCGCTTTGCACTTGTTGCCGTTGGCAATGGGGTTGCCGATTGGTGCATTTTTCGCTGGCCGGCGCACGTCGATCACCGGGCGATACAAACCACAGATTCTGAGCGGCGCTCTGCTGATGCCGATCGCGATTCTCGGCATGGCGTTCAGCCCACCGGAGGCGACGCTGCTCAGCGCACTGTTCATGTTGCTCTGTGGTATTTCCAGCGGCATGCAGTTCCCGACCTCGTTGGTCGGTACACAAAATTCGGTGGAACAACGCGACATCGGCGTAGCCACCAGCACCACCAACCTGTTTCGCTCTCTCGGCGGCGCAGTGGGCGTGGCGTTGATGTCGGCACTGTTGCTGGCGTTGCTGCAGGATTCGAATTTCGCCCATCTGGCGAGCAGTTCGCTGATGAGCGAAGGGCATTCGGGCAACGTTCTGCTCGATGGTTTGAACGCCGCGCCGGGGGATGCGCAGAACGCCTTGCGCGCAGAACTGCTGGTGACGTTTAGGCATTTGTTGTGGGTGAGTGCGGCGGTGTCGTTGCTGGGTTTGGCGGCGGCTATTGCGATGCCCAACAACCTGCTGCGCGGGCGCGAGCATGGCGCCAAATAATTCAAACAACGCAGACCCCTTGTAGGAGTGAGCCTGCTCGCGATGCGGTATGTCAGTCGACATCATCGTTAAATGACACACCGCATCGCGAGCAGGCTCACTCCTACAGGAAGCCGGTGTTTCACTCAGGGGCTGTAGTAACCCACGGCGACAAGGAAATGCCCGGCCTTCTTCAGGTAGGCATGCTTGTCCTCGACCTTGCCGGTCACCGGGTTTTTCCAGCGGTATTCATATTCACCCTCATCCTGCTTGCCGATCAGCGCCAGAATCGGCTCGCCCACCGGTTTGCCTTCCGGATCCTTGACCTTGCCGAAGTCGGTGTTGATCAAGCGCAGATTAGTGCCGTGGGCGACGTAGCGCTGGGTGTTCAGGTCGACGACGAAGACATACAGGTCATCCTGCAAATAGCCGCCCTTGAGCGAGTTGATCGCGCTCAGCGTGCCCTTCTCGTCTTTGCCCAGATCAGTCGCCGCTTTGTCGAGCAATGCCTTGGCCTGCTCCGGTGACGCTCGCGGCAAGTAGTAACCCACCGCCAGAATCCGCTGACCAATGCGCTGGTAATACACATGCTTGCGCTCGACCTTGCCGTCCGACCAGTTCTGCCAACGGTATTCGGCCTGCTGAATGCCATTACCTTCCGGCACTTTCAACGCGTCCTTGAAGGTTTTCTGCAAATCCGGGCCGAGTACTTCGCTGACGTCCCGACCGATCAACGCCGACGAAGGTCCGCCACTGGCAAGCATCACGCCCTTGGTATCGACCACGAATACATAGCGATCCTTATCGACAAACTCGCCCTGGCGGCTGAACGCGGCGAACGCCTTGTCGCCGTTGTCGTGGTAATAGGCCAGGGCTTTTTCCAGCAAGGCGATGGCGGCCTGACTGTCATCCTTGGCGGTCGTGGCGGCGCTGGCCTGGCCGAAACCGGCCAGTAACATCACGCCGAGCCAGGCCACTTTATGCAAAAACCCCATAGCGCATCCCTCGTTCTTGTTGGTGTTTCAAGAGCGTAGACGGCTTGGGGTGATGTATGGATATTCAGACGGTTTCTGAACGTGTCGCGGATACGCTGGTGAGGCAAGCCCCACCAGCGTTGTTCAGGCCTTACGGGCGGGCGTTGATCTGCTGCTGCAAATTCTGAATCTGCGCCTGAAGGGTGTTGATGTTGCGGGTCATCTGCCCACGGAAGGCGTCGAACTCGGCGGTATTGCCGCCACCCTGCGGTGCCGCCGGGCGATTGTCCTGCTCGCTTTTGAGCACGACGATTTCCTGCTCAAGACGATCGATCGCCGCGCTTGGATTGCCCTGCTTTTTCAGTGCAGCAATATCGGCGCCAAGGCTTTTGAACTGGGCATCGAAGGCCTTCAACTGCGTGTCGACCTTGCTGGTGTCGGCCGGTGTGCTTTTCAGCGTCGCCAGTTCCGCAGTCAAGGCTTTGACCTGCGCTTGCAACTGGGTGTTGGCGTTCTGCTGTTCGGTGGTCTGCGCGGTCATCTGTGCCAGGCGTTTGTCCAGATCGCTGGCCTGCCCCGCTACGCCTTGCTGCTGTTTGCTCTGATCGAGCAGCTTGCCTTCGAGCTGTTTGATTTGCAGCTTGAGGGCTTCGCTGTCGCTGGTGACGTTGGACTGGCTGGCGACGACCTTACCGGAAATGTCCTGCAGACGTCCGGCCGCTTCTTCGCTGATCCGCGCAAAGCTTTCCTGGGTCGCGACCAGTTGCTGCTCCATCAGCGAAATCTGCTGAAAGCTCCACCAAGCCAGACCGACGAAGGCGAAAAACAATGCGCCGACCAAGGCCCACAACGGCCCGGTGCTCGCGGCTTTGACCTTGACCACCGGTGGCGTGCGCGAGTGCACGGAGGTGCGGGCGGTGGTTGGAATGTCATCGTCGTCGAAGGTGTCGGCACGCAGGCTCGGGACATCATCGAAATCGTCGTGGGCATCATTACGCATGGACATTGAGGCAACCTTTGTGAAACGCGGTGATGGCTAAATGCTGCGAAGTATAACCGCCGCAACCGCAGGGATTGACCCCCAAGCGGCTACACGGTTCATTGCCGCCCGGCCGAATCGTTTCAACGGATGTCCTGAGCTTTCCACCACGCACAGAA
Organism: Pseudomonas sp. GM24; assembly: GCF_000282235.1. NCBI lineage: Bacteria > Pseudomonadati > Pseudomonadota > Gammaproteobacteria > Pseudomonadales > Pseudomonadaceae > Pseudomonas > Pseudomonas sp. GM24. The sequence goes on from NZ_AKJR01000110.1 coordinate 17,695, forward strand.
CTCATCCAGCGCCGACCACAGGCTGACTTTCGGATCGTAGTCCAGATAATGCCGGGCGCGGCTGATGTCGAGGGTGAAATTTTTTTTCATCACCTGCATGCCCAGGCGCGACAGGGTTGGCTCCGGACGTCCGGGCCAGAGCTTGCACGCCCCTTCGTTGAGCGCCGCGACGCTGTAGGCCAGACCATACGAACGGTACTTGGTGACCTGCGGCACCTCCATCTTGCGCATCACGTAATTGACCACATCCCACAACGGCACCGGCGCGCCGTTGCTGATGTTGTAGGCCTTGCCCAGCGCGGAACCGGCGGCCAGCAAACTGCTGAGCAGCGCTTCGTTGAGGTTGTGCACACTGGTGAAATCGACCTTGTTCAGGCCATTGCCGATGATCGCCAGGCGGCCCTTGCGCTGCATGTTGAGCAGGCGCGGGAAGATGCTCATGTCGCCGGCGCCGGTGACGAAACGCGGGCGCAGGGCGATGGTTTCCAGGCCGAATTCCTGCGCGCCAAAGACCTTTTGTTCGGCCAGGTACTTGGTTGCGGCGTAGTGATGTTTGAAGCGCTTGGGCACTTGCTCTTCGGTCAGGTTGAAATGATCGCGGCCATCGAAATAGATCGATGGCGACGACAAATGCACCAAGCGTCGGACGCGCTGCTTCAGACAGGCTTCGACGACGTTTTCGGTGACCTGCACGTTACCTTGATGGAATTCTTGATAGCGTCCCCACAGTCCAACAGCGCCAGCGCAGTGCACCACGGCTTCAACATCGGAACACAGCTCCCGAACCAGATCGGCATCGGTCAGATCGCCGGGGACAAACTCGGCACCACGGCGCACCAGATGCTCGACGCTCTCGGCCCGGCGACCGTTGACCCGCACGTCCAGGCCCTGCTCCAAGGCGAAACGCGCAAAGCGTCCGCCAATGAAGCCGCTTGCGCCGGTGACCAGAATTTTCATGCAAAGCTCCAATGAAACCAGCTGCGAGCTTCAAGCTTCGAGCTGCAAGATTAAAACAGTGTGCAAGCGCTTTAACTTGCCGCTTGCAGCTTGACGCTCATGGCTGCTTCCAGGGCACCAGCCATTGCGCCGATGAACGCACCAATTGCTCGGTCAGCAAACCCAGCAGCTGACCGCCATTGCGCCAATGATGCCAGTACAAGGGCACGTCGATCGGTTTATCTGGCAACAGTTCGCGCAATAACCCGCGTTGCAATTGTTCGCGCACTTGCAGTTCCGGCACCAGGCCCCAGCCCAGTCCGACTTCGGTCAGGCGGATAAAACCCTCCGAGGATGGGCACAAATGGTGTTCGAATCCGCCATCCACGCCCAGCGAAGCGAGATAGCGATGCTGGAGAAAATCGTCAGGCCCGAACACCAGCGCCGGGGTGCGCGGCAATTGTTCGGCGCGTACGCCATCAGGGAAATGCCGTTCGATGAACGCCGGGCTGGCCAGCGCGCGATAACGCATGGCGCCGAGCAACACACTGCGCGCACCGGCCACCGGCCGTTCGCTGGCGCAAAGGCACGCGGCGACTTCGCCGGCGCGCATGCGTTTGAGGCCGACGGTCTGGTCTTCGACGATCAGATCGAGCAGCAAATGTTGTTCGGCACAAAAATCGCCTACCGCTTCGGCCCACCAGGTGGCGAGGCTGTCGGCATTCAACGCGATGCGCAGACGTTCCGGCAGGCCCTCTTCATCCAGCGCCGGGACCAGCGTTTGCAGGTCGCGTTCAAGCAAACGTACCTGTTGCACATGGTTGAGCAGGCGCCGGCCAATCTCGGTCGGTGACGGTGGCGTCCCGCGAATCAGCACCGGTTGGCCGACCCGCGCTTCGAGCAGCTTGATCCGCTGCGAAATCGCCGATTGCGACAAACCGAGCACCTGCGCGGCCCGTTCAAAACCGGCCTGCTCGACCACGGCGGCCAGAGCAGAAAGCAATTTATAGTCGAACATCAGTTTTCCTAATGAGCGATCAGCAATATTGGTTTTTCTTATACAGGTTTCGACCGGAGAATAGCCAGCAAGCACTCTTTCTCAAGGACCACACTGATGGCTGGCGAAACTTCACTCTCGACGTTGTTGCGCAGCATGAGCCCGCAACTCAACGCCGGCGAATACGTGTTCTGCACCCTGCGCGACGGTGTGTTGCCGAGCGGTCTGGAGATTGTCGGCAGCTTCCGTGAAAAGGAAGGCCTGACCGTGATTCTGCAACGCGCCCATGCCGAACAGGCCGGCTTCAGCTTCGGCTATGTCGCCGCGTGGATCACCTTGAACGTGCATTCGGCGCTGGAAGCCGTTGGCCTCACCGCCGCGTTTGCCACAGCACTGGGCAAGGCCGGGATCAGTTGTAACGTGATCGCCGGTTACTACCACGACCATTTGTTTGTCGGCCAGGCCGACGCCGAACGCGCCATGCAAGTGCTGCGCGATCTCGCAGCCAACGCGGAGTAAATCTCATGTGGCAAAGCTATGTGAACGGCCTGCTGGTGGCGTTCGGGCTGATCATGGCGATCGGCACGCAGAACGCGTTTGTATTGGCGCAAAGCCTGCGACGTGAACATCATTTGCCGGTGGCGGCGCTGTGCGTGGTCTGCGATGCGCTGCTGGTCGCCGCTGGCGTATTCGGACTGGCGACGGTTCTGGCGCAGAACCCGACGCTGTTGGCGATCGCCCGCTGGGGTGGCGCGACGTTTCTGATCTGGTACGGCAGCCAGGCGTTGCGCCGGGCCTGTTCGAAACAGAGCCTGGAGCAGGGTGAGAACCAAACGGTGCGTTCGCTGCGGGCGGTGATGCTCAGCGCTTTGGCGGTCACGCTGCTCAACCCGCACGTTTATCTGGATACGGTGTTGTTGATTGGCTCGCTCGGCGCACAGCAATCAGTGCCAGGGGCTTATGTAGTGGGGGCGGCGAGCGCTTCGCTGCTGTGGTTTTTCACCTTGGCGCTGGGTGCGGCATGGCTGGCGCCGTGGCTGGCACGTCCGAGTACCTGGCGGATCCTTGATCTGGTAGTGGCGTTGATGATGTTCACGGTTGCCGGGCAACTAGTTCTCGCGAGCTGATTTATTCCAAACAGCTCTGGAACCTCTATCCCACACAGTTGTTGCGTGGTTATGCCGCAACCCCGGTGCTATGATCGAAACCCTGCGCCGCAAAGAGTAAAAACTCGCCGGTGCATTTCTGGCCGCCCGTGATCGGCCTTGCGCTCACCGCAACAGACCTGATTAGGAGAATCATCATGGCTTTCGAATTGCCGCCGCTGCCTTACGCACACGATGCCCTGCAGCCGCACATTTCCAAGGAAACCCTGGAATACCACCACGACAAGCACCACAACACCTATGTCGTGAACCTGAACAACCTGGTGCCAGGCACCGAGTTCGAAGGCAAGACCCTGGAAGAAATCGTCAAGACTTCCTCGGGCGGTATCTTCAACAACGCCGCTCAGGTCTGGAACCACACTTTCTACTGGAACTGCCTGGCGCCAAACGCCGGCGGTCAACCAACCGGCGCGCTGGCTGAAGCCATCAACGCAGCCTTCGGTTCGTTCGACAAGTTCAAGGAAGAGTTCAGCAAAACCTCGATCGGCACCTTCGGTTCCGGCTGGGGCTGGCTGGTGAAAAAGGCTGACGGTTCCCTGGCCCTGGCCAGCACCATCGGCGCCGGCAACCCGCTGACCAGCGGCGACACCCCGCTGCTGACCTGCGACGTCTGGGAACACGCTTACTACATCGACTACCGCAACGTTCGTCCGAAGTATGTCGAAGCGTTCTGGAACCTGGTCAACTGGAAGTTCGTTGCTGAGCAGTTCGAAGGCAAAACCTTCACCGCTTAAGCTGCGCGCCAGTCAAAAACCCGGCTTTTGCCGGGTTTTTTTATGCCCGGATAGACCCCGTACGATGATCGTTCCCACGCTCCGCGTGGGCATGCAGCCCGTGACGCTCCGCGTCACTGGACGCTGAGCGTCCCTAGAGGCATTCCC
>NZ_AKJR01000111.1:0-11065 GCF_000282235.1 Pseudomonas sp. GM24
CGATCTTTTGATCTGGTTTTTTAAGATCAAGATCAAAAGATCGCAGCCTTCGGCAGCTCCTACAGTGGTCAGTTGTTCAGGTGGTAAATCGCATTGGCCAGAGCAATGTCTTCCAGGCCCAAGCCGATTGAGCGGAAAAACACGTGGCGGTCGTAATCCGGGCGCTGCACTTTTTCGCTGAGCAGATCGGCGAGGTCGCCGACAATCGAATCCTTGCTCCAGCCATGCTGTTCACTGGCAATCAACATCTCGCCCGCCGAACCCGGCGTGGTCAGACGATAGTCGCAGAACACCTGCATGTCGTTGAGGCTCTGCGGTGGAACTTCGTGGGCGCGTGGGGCGTTGGTGCTGATCGAAGTGATCAGGGTCGGCTTGCTCAATGCGGCAGGATCGATCACCGGTCCGGCGGACGAGGTGCAGAGCATGATCACATCGGCCTCGGCAAGGGCGGCTTCGCGGTTGTCGGCAATGTTCAGATCGGCAACGATGGCTTTCAACCGTGCCTGAGTATCAGCGTCTTCGAGCAGGGACGGTGAATGCACGCTGATGCTCTGCCAGTCACGCAGCGATTTCACATAGTGCAGATGCGCCTGCGCAACCTTGCCACTGCCGATGATTGCCAGTCGTGTGGCATTCAGCGGTGCGAGGGCGTCGACTGCCACTGCGGTAGTCGCTGCAGTGCGCGCGGTGGTCAGTTCACCGGCATCACACAACAGCAACGGCTGCCCGGTTTTCATCGACATCAACAATGTCCACGCGGTTACCAGCGCACCCTGCTCGCGAACGATGTACGGCGAGGTCTTCACGCCGTAAACCCCGTCCTCGGCCAACACGCCCAGATAGTTGATGAAGTCGCCGGCACCCTGCGGGAACTCCACCAGTTGCTGCGCTGGTTGCACGGCGTGTCCGGCAGCGAGATCGCGGAATAGCTTGCGCAGGATCTGCGGCACATCAATGCGCGCCAGCAGCTCGCGGGCCTGATGTTGGTCGATCACGTAGGGCGTACTGGACATATCAGGCTCCGGAGTCTGGGTATAAACTAATTTGTCTATTATGGACTTTTAGTTATCTCTCGCAAGCGCCTGATGAAATGCCGGACGAAAAAAAAGCGCAGTCCGTGGCCGGCTGCGCTTTTCCTTCAAGTGTCGCTTACTGCGGACGCTTGCGCTCGACCGCGCGCAACAGATGCGTCGGTGGCGTTTCGCAACTGATCTTGCGACCGAGCTTCTCTTCGATGGACGGCAACTGATAGGAGTCGTCTTCACCGGCGAAGCTGATCGACACGCCATCGGCGCCAGCACGACCGGTCCGGCCAATGCGGTGCACGTAGTCGTCCGGGACTTCCGGCAGGGTGAAGTTGATCACGTGGCTGATGCCGTCGATGTGAATGCCGCGACCGGCCACATCGGTGGCGACGAGCACGCGAATCTTGCCTTCGCGGAAACCTTCGAGGGTCTTGATGCGTTTGTGTTGCGGCACATCGCCGGACAACTGCGCAGCATTCACACCGTCGCGCACCAGACGCTCTTCGATACGGCGCACTTCGTCCTTGCGGTTGGCGAAGACCATCACCCGCTCCCAGCCATTATCGTTGACCAGGTTGTAGAGCAATTTGTACTTGTCGGCACCGGCCACGGCGTAGATGTGTTGCTCGACGTTTTCGCTGGCGACGTTGGTGACTTCGATTTCGACGATGGACGGATCGGTCGTCCATTGCTTGGCCAGGTTCATCACGTCTTCGGTGAAGGTCGCGGAGAACAGCAGGGTCTGGCGCTCGGACTTCGGCGGGGTCTGGCGAATGATCTGGCGTACTTGCGGGATGAAACCCATGTCGAGCATGCGGTCGGCTTCGTCCAGCACCATCACTTCGACCATGTCCAGGTGCACGTCGCCGCGCTGGTTGAAGTCGAGCAGGCGGCCTGGGGTCGCCACGAGAATGTCGCAGTGACGCGCTTCGAGGTGCTTGAGCTGTTTGTCGAAGTCCATGCCGCCAACGAACGTCATGACGTTGAGACCGGTGTACTTGGTCAGGTCAGCGGCATCCTTGGCGATCTGCACCACCAGCTCACGGGTCGGCGCGATGATCAGCGCACGGGGTTCGCCCATGTAGCGTTCTTTCGGCGGCGGCGTTTGCAGCAGTTGGGTGATGATCGAGATCAGGAACGCGGCGGTCTTGCCGGTACCGGTCTGCGCGCGACCAATGGCGTCTTTGCCGGCGAGGGTGAAACCCAGCACCTGCGCCTGGATCGGCGTGCAGTACGGGAAGCCCAGATCCTGAATGGCATGCATCAGTTCTGGTGAAAGATTGAAATCGTGGAAGCGGGTTTTGCCTTCCTGTGGCTCGACAACGAAATCTTCGAGTTTCCACGGAATGACCGGGGCCTTGGGCTTTGGTTCGCGACGCGCTCTGGCCGGTTTCGGCTCTTCACTGCGCGCAGGCTCGGCGGCGATTGGCGCGGCCGGAGCGGGTTTCGGGTCTTGCTTCGGTGCTGCTACGGCAGCGGGGCGGTCGGCCTGGGGCGCATCGTTGCGATGACCGGGGGCGTGCGACGGCGCACTGGGAACTGGCGCGAGCTGCTCAGCCTCGCTTTTACCGAACATTTTCTTGAGTGCTTCGAGCACGGTCATCTCATCAATTGGTTAAGGAATGTACGCCGGCCAGTGTAATGCAAGAAACGGGCGCGGCGTAGTAGGAGGGATCAAAGGGTGATTTTAATCTCGACGCTTAGCGCAGGCGCTCACTCAACCAGACACCAATGTCGCGAATTTCCTCGGGTAACACTTCGTGCTCCATTGGGTATTCCTGCCATGTCACGGTGACACCATGCTTCACCAAATGCTCGTAGGCGCTGCGTCCCATCGAGTTCTGTACCACGCCGTCGAACTGACCGTGCAGGCATATCGCGGGAATCCGCTGCTGACTGGCTGAAAGCTGCATGTCATCGCTGAACGTCGGTGCATAGGTCGACAGAGCAAGTACGCCACCGAGTGCGCCTTGCCATTTCACAAAAGCGGTGTGCAAAACGACAGCGCCGCCCTGGGAAAAACCGGCAAGGAAAATCCGCGAGGCGTCTATTCCGCTGGCGCGCTGGTTTTCGATCAATTCTATGATGCGATCCGCCGACGCTTCCAGCTCATCACGGTCGATCGCTCGCGCCGGGCTCATGGCTTTAATGTCGTACCAGCTGGGCATGGCATATCCGCCATTTATGGTCACTGGACGCGTCGGCGCCTGCGGTAGCACGAAGCGTGTGCTCAGCAGGCTTTCCTGCAACGCTTCCGCTACCGGCAAGAAGTCGTAGCGGTCGGCGCCGAGGCCGTGCAGCCAGATCACGCAGGCGTCTGCGGGCTTAACAGGCTGAAGAATCAAGGGCTCGGTCATGTCTGCTCCAAATATGTGCGGGCGCTCTCAATAAGTGCGTGATTCGAGTGCGCGCCCGGTTGATCCGTTAAGAAGATGTCGCAAGGTTACAAGTTTTGCTATTGACCTGTCGCCGAATCGATTCCGCGACAGGTGTGGTACGGGCTTTGCTATGGAAGGTTCTGTACGAAGCATCCTACGCGTGGCGGTAACACTATCAGTGTACGACCCGCGACGGGATGGCAAAGAATCCGGTGATGGATGTTCGCCAATGGCCGCTACGGGCGCAGCGAACGTGAAAGGGCTACAGCCCGTTCGGCCGATTGGTGAGAAGTGAGTTGTCCATGATGTGGATTTTCTCCTACTAGACTCATAGCGAAGGTCTTACGTCGGTTGACCCCAAAAAAAGCCAACACGGGTCAACAACGCCTCAAAAGGGTGCGACTGGACTCAAGCTCCGACACAACAAGAGCAAAACTGGAGGTTTGAATGAAGATGTTGAAATCCACCCTGGCCATCGTGACTGCAGCAACAGTACTCGGTGTCAGCGGGTTCGCTCAGGCGGGTGCAACCCTGGATGCAGTGCAGAAGAAAGGTTTCGTGCAGTGTGGCGTGAGCGACGGTCTGCCGGGCTTCTCGGTACCGGACGCGACCGGCAAGATCCTCGGGATCGACGCTGACGTCTGCCGCGCTGTGGCCGCTGCCGTATTCGGCGACGCGACCAAGGTCAAGTTCAGTCAGTTGAACGCCAAAGAGCGCTTCACCGCGCTGCAATCGGGCGAGATCGACATCCTGTCGCGCAACACCACCATGACCAGTTCGCGTGACGCGGGCATGGGCCTGAAATTCCCGGGCTTCATTACCTACTACGACGGCATCGGCTTCCTGGTGAATAACAAACTGGGCGTGAAGAGTGCCAAAGAACTGGACGGTGCAACCATCTGCATCCAGGCCGGCACCACCACCGAGCTGAACGTTTCCGACTACTTCCGTGGCAACGGTCTGAAATACACCCCGATCACTTTCGACACCTCCGATGAAAGCGCCAAATCGCTGGAATCCGGTCGTTGCGACGTGCTGACCTCCGACAAGTCCCAACTGTTCGCCCAGCGCTCCAAGCTGGCATCGCCGAAGGACTACGTGGTTCTGCCGGAAACCATTTCCAAAGAACCACTGGGCCCGGTCGTACGTAATGGCGACGACGAGTGGCTGGCCATCGTCCGTTGGGTTGGCTACGCGCTGCTCAACACCGAAGAAGCCGGCATCACTTCGAAGAACGTCGAAGCTGAAGCCAAATCGACCAAGAACCCGGACGTCGCCCGTATGCTCGGCGCTGACGGCGAATACGGCAAAGACCTGAAACTGCCGAAAGACTGGGTTGTGCAGATCGTCAAACAAGTCGGCAACTACGGCGAGATCTTCGAGAAAAACCTCGGCAAGAGCACTCCGCTGGAAATCGACCGCGGCTTGAACGCCCTGTGGAACAACGGCGGCATTCAGTACGCACCACCAGTGCGCTAATGGTTCTATCACCCGGCGGGCCAACCGCCGGGTGATGTTCTTGTTCCATTTTTTCCGGGGCACTTCATGCAAAATTCAATCGGCGCACCAAAGCAGAGGCTCAGCCTCAGCGATCCACGAGTGCGTGCGTGGCTATTCCAGATCATCACCGTTGTGGCGGTGGTCTCGCTGGGCTGGTACTTGTTCGACAACACGCAAACCAACCTTCAGCACCGGGGCATTACCTCCGGTTTCGGCTTTCTGGAGCGCAGTGCCGGATTCGGCATCGCTCAACACCTGATCGACTACACCGAAGCGGACAGCTATGCCCGCGTCTTTGTCATCGGTCTTCTCAATACCCTGTTGGTGACCGTGATCGGCGTGGTTCTGGCGACGATCCTCGGGTTCATCATCGGTGTGGCGCGGCTGTCGCAGAACTGGATCATCAGCAAACTGGCGACCGTGTATGTGGAAGTGTTCCGCAACATTCCGCCGCTGCTGCAAATCCTGTTCTGGTACTTCGCGGTGTTCCTGACCATGCCGGGGCCGCGCAACAGCCATAACTTCGGCGACACCTTCTTCGTCAGCAGCCGTGGCCTGAACATGCCGGCCGCACTGGCGGCTGATGGTTTCTGGGCGTTCGTTATCAGCATTGTGGTGGCCATTGTCGGCATCGTGCTGATGACCCGCTGGGCCAACAAACGCTTTGAAGAAACCGGCGTGCCGTTTCACAAGTTCTGGGTCGGTCTGGCGATTCTGCTGGTGATCCCGACCTTGTGCGCACTGATCTTCGGCGCTCCGCTGCATTGGGAAATGCCCGAGCTTAAAGGCTTCAACTTTGTTGGCGGCTGGGTGCTGATCCCGGAACTGCTCGCGTTGACCCTGGCCTTGACCGTGTACACCGCGGCGTTCATCGCCGAGATCGTGCGTTCCGGGATCAAGTCGGTCAGCCACGGCCAGACCGAAGCCGCGCGTTCCCTCGGCCTGCGCAACGGCCCGACCCTGCGCAAAGTGATCATTCCGCAAGCTCTGCGCGTGATCATTCCGCCGCTGACCAGCCAATACCTCAACCTGGCGAAGAACTCCTCGCTGGCAGCCGGTATCGGTTACCCGGAAATGGTGTCGCTGTTCGCCGGCACGGTGCTTAACCAGACCGGTCAGGCGATCGAGGTGATTGCCATCACCATGAGCGTGTACCTAGCGATCAGTATCAGCATTTCCCTGCTGATGAACTGGTACAACAAGCGCATTGCGCTGATCGAGCGGTAAGGAAAAGCGCATGAGTACTCATACTTTCAAACCCGACATGCCCCCACCGAACAGCAGCATCGGCGTGGTGGCGTGGATGCGCGCGAACATGTTCTCCAGCTGGCTCAACACCCTGCTGACGCTGTTTGCGTTCTACCTGATTTATCTCGTGGTGCCGCCGATCCTCAGTTGGGCGATTGTCGATGCCAACTGGGTTGGCACCACCCGCGCCGACTGCACCAAGGAGGGCGCCTGCTGGGTGTTCATTCAGCAGCGTTTCGGCCAGTTCATGTACGGCTACTACCCGACGGAACTGCGCTGGCGTGTCGACCTGACCGTGTGGCTGGCGGTGATCGGCGCGGCGCCATTGTTCATCTCGCGCGTACCGCGTAAAGCGATCTACGGGCTGAGCTTTCTGGTGCTGTACCCGATCATTGCCTTCACCCTGCTGCACGGTGGTTTCGGTCTGACCCCGGTGGCAACCAGCCAGTGGGGCGGCCTGATGCTGACCCTGGTCATCGCCACTGTCGGTATCGCCGGTGCGTTGCCGCTGGGGATTGTGCTGGCGCTCGGGCGACGTTCGAACATGCCGGCGATTCGTGTGGTCTGCGTGACCTTTATCGAATTCTGGCGCGGCGTGCCGTTGATCACGGTGCTGTTCATGTCGTCGGTGATGCTGCCGCTGTTCCTGCCTGAAGGCATGAACTTCGACAAGCTGCTGCGGGCACTGATCGGCGTGATCCTGTTCCAGTCGGCCTATGTCGCCGAAGTGGTGCGCGGTGGTCTGCAAGCGATCCCCAAAGGTCAGTACGAAGCGGCTGCAGCGATGGGCCTCGGATACTGGCGTTCGATGGGCCTGGTGATTTTGCCGCAAGCCCTGAAGCTGGTGATTCCCGGCATCGTCAACACCTTCATTGCGCTGTTCAAGGACACTAGCCTTGTGATCATCATCGGCCTCTTTGACCTGCTCAACAGCGTCAAACAAGCCGCTGCCGATCCGAAATGGCTGGGCATGGCCACCGAAGGCTACGTGTTCGCCGCCCTGGTGTTCTGGATTTTCTGTTTTGGTATGTCGCGCTATTCCATGCATCTGGAACGCAAGCTCGACACTGGCCACAAGCGTTAGGAGTTCTGTAAATGAGTGAAGCAATCAAAAAGCCTGCAGGTTCTGAAGGCATTATTCAGATGCAGGGCGTCAACAAGTGGTACGGCCAGTTCCACGTGCTGAAAGACATCAACCTCAACGTTAAACAGGGCGAGCGTATCGTCCTGTGCGGGCCGTCGGGTTCCGGCAAATCGACAACGATTCGCTGCCTCAATCGTCTGGAAGAACACCAGCAGGGCCGCATCGTCGTCGACGGCGTGGAACTGACCAACGACCTCAAGCAGATCGAAGCGATCCGCCGCGAAGTCGGCATGGTGTTCCAGCATTTCAACCTGTTCCCGCACCTGACCATTCTGCAGAACTGCACCCTGGCGCCAATGTGGGTACGCAAGATGCCCAAGCGCAAGGCCGAGGAAATCGCCATGCATTACCTGGAACGCGTACGCATTCCGGAGCAGGCGCACAAGTTTCCGGGGCAACTGTCCGGTGGTCAGCAACAGCGTGTGGCGATCGCCCGCGCCCTGTGCATGAAACCGAAAATCATGCTGTTCGATGAACCGACTTCAGCGCTCGATCCGGAGATGGTGAAGGAAGTACTCGACACCATGATCGGTCTGGCTGAAGACGGCATGACCATGCTTTGCGTGACTCACGAAATGGGCTTTGCGCGGACTGTGGCCAATCGCGTGATCTTCATGGATAAAGGTGAAATCGTTGAGCAGGCGGCGCCGAATGACTTCTTCGATAACCCGCAGAACGAGCGGACGAAGCTGTTCTTGAGTCAGATTTTGCATTGATGGTTTGTGTGTAAAAACAACCCGGCCTTGTGCCGGGTTTGTTTTTTGGAGTCAGGAAACGGTGAGGGTTTCGTGTTCCTTGTGCACGGTGTACTTGAACGCACCTCTCAAGTCAGCCCCTTCGGCCAAGACTTTCGCATCGGCAAGCAAGTGCGGGTAACGATCCAGCAGCCGCATCAAAAGCATCAACGCCTTCGGCGGCAGCAATTCGCCTCGTTCGTACCTGGAAAATGCGTTGTGGCCTCCACCTGACAGCAGTTGCACCGTCTCTTTTTGCGTCAGGTGCAATTTGCGCCGGATGCGCTTCATCTCGGAACCGATCATTTGTCTTGCAGCGATAACCAGCTCATCGCCTGCTTCCGTGTAACGATCAGCGCTATCGGTGCCGTCATCCCACTCGATTTCCCCGCACTGCCGGCATTCCCAGCCAGCGAGATCATCTACGCGGCGCTCCATGCCTTTGACACTCAGGGTCTCACCGCGACCCTCGAAATGCCTCATTCCCTCACGGGCACCACAGCTGAAACATTGCCGGGTTTTCATGGGTTTTTCTCCTTGAAGGAGATTACCGGTGCGCCGCCGGCAGGGCGGTATGTCACCTTGATGTAAATCTCCAGGCCTTTTGAGTTGATGTGATACACGTCCTGCCAGACTCGATGATCGTCATAGGTGGTCATCGATTTGTACAACATCCTGTTCTGCAACTCGAAAACGATCTCCTGCATTTCTGCGAAGCTAAAACCGAGATCGAGACCGGTTTTGTCCGCGGTCTTGGTGAAAGCTTGTCTGCCAAGTCGTCTGACTTCCGCCTTGATCACCGCCAAGTCGTAATGGGGTGTGTTCTTTTCCATAAGAAACCAAAACCCTGTCCCTGAAATTACCCTTAAAGGGTAATTTTGACCAATCGAAAATACCGCTTCATATGTCTCCGATTGACCCTAGGTGGTTGCCGTCCTACACGGGTCTGACTAACATGTCAGAAAATTCATCCTATGATTGGATGAAAGGGCGAATCCTATGTCAGACATTTCTCCACTCATTAAACGATCCCTGGTCGATCAGGCCTTGGATCAACTTCGTCAGCGCATCAACGGCGGTGCCTGGCAGGTCGGCGAGCGTTTGCCGACCGAACCCGAGCTGTGCGCCGAACTGGGCATCAGCCGCAACACCGTGCGCGAAGCCATGCGCGTATTGGCGTTTTCCGGGCTGATCGAGATTCGCCAGGGCGATGGCAGTTACTTGCGCGCAGTGGTCGATCCGATGGATACCTTGAAAGCGCTGTCGCAATGCTCGCTGGAACAGGCGCGGGAAACCCGCCACATCCTCGAAGTCGAGGCCATCGGCTTGGCGGCGTTGCGCCGCACCGACGAAGACCTCGTCGCATTGCGTGAGGCGCTCGGCACCAGCGGCAGCCACTACCACGGCGATCTCGACACCTATATCGCCTGCGATCTGGTGTTCCACCGCCGTCTGGTCGACGCCGCGCACAACCCGACCCTCAGCGAGCTGTATCGCTACTTTTCCAGCATCGTCGGCGCGCAATTGCGCCAGACCCTGAACATCGTCCCGCGCCGTCAGGAAGTGTTCGACCTGCACATCGCGTTGCTCGATGCGGTCGAGCAACGCGACCCGGAACGGGCCAAAGCTTTGTCGAGGCAGTTGATCAATGAACCTTGAAACCGAGAAATCCATGTCCCGCACCGAGATATCCACAGCCCCGAAGCGCACGGCAGAACTTGAAGAACTGCTGATCGACGCCGAGGCTGACGACGAGCAAGTCCAACAGAGCCATCCGCTGGTGCGCCGGCCGTGGTTGTTGCTGCTCGGCTTGATTCTGGTGGCGCTGAACTTGCGTCCGGCGCTGTCGAGCATGGCGCCGCTGCTCAGCGATGTGTCGAAAAGTCTTGGCTTGTCGGCGGCTCAGGCCGGTCTGCTGACTACGCTGCCGGTGTTGTGCCTCGGTTTGTTTGCGCCACTGGCACCGATTCTGGCGCGACGTTTTGGTGCTGAGCGGGTGGTGCTGGGGATTTTGCTGACACTGGCCGGCGGGATCATTTTGCGCAGCAACTTCGGTGAGATCGGCCTGTTCGCCGGCAGCGTATTGGGCGGTGCGAGCATTGGCATCATCGGTGTTCTGCTGCCGGGCATCGTCAAGCGCGACTTCGCCAAACATGCCGGCACCATGACCGGCGTCTACACCATGGCGCTGTGCCTGGGCGCGGCGATGGCGGCCGGTTCCAGCGTGCCGCTCAGTGAGCATTTCGGTGGTAGCTGGGCGATGGGCCTGGGTTTCTGGGTGATTCCGGCGTTGGTTGCAGCGGTGTTCTGGTTGCCGCAAGTCGGGCAGAAACATGGCGCGCACAATGTTGCATACCGCGTACGCGGTCTGCTGCGTGATCCGCTGGCTTGGCAAGTGACCTTGTACATGGGCCTGCAATCATCGCTGGCCTACATCGTCTTCGGCTGGTTACCGTCGATCCTGATTGGTCGTGGACTGACGCCAACCCAGGCCGGTCTGGTGTTGTCCGGTTCGGTGATCATTCAACTGGCCAGTTCACTGGCTGCGCCGTGGCTGGCCACTCGCGGCAAGGATCAGCGTCTGGCGATTGTGGTGGTGATGGCGCTGACCCTCGGCGGTCTGTTCGGTTGTCTGTATGCGCCGATCGAAGGGCTGTGGGGTTGGGCGATTCTGTTGGGGCTGGGGCAGGGCGGTACGTTCAGTCTGGCGCTGACCTTGATCGTGTTGCGCTCGCGGGATTCACATGTCGCGGCGAACCTGTCGAGCATGTCTCAGGGTTTTGGTTACACGCTGGCGTCGATGGGGCCGTTCGCGGTCGGCGTGGTGCATGACTGGACCGGCGGCTGGAATGCCGTCGGCTGGATCTTTGGCATCATCGGTACAGGTGCGATCATCGCCGGGCTTGGCGCCGGGCGTGCGCTGTACGTGCAAGTGCAAAGCGAGAAGATCTGACGCGGTTCAAACTGTAGGAGTGAGCCTGCTCGCGATAGCTTTATACCAGTCAACGTTGCGCTGACTGACACTCCGCTATCGCG
>NZ_AKJR01000112.1:0-3520 GCF_000282235.1 Pseudomonas sp. GM24
GGATTCACAGCTAGACTTTCACGTCGGCGGAGCTAATCAATCCCCCCCAATCGGCTCCCTCTCCCCCTGGGAGAGGGCTGGGGTGAGGGGTTTGGATTTCACGCCAAGTAAAAAACTCAGGGAATAAGCATCTGCATCTGCCCCGGCACCACAATCTTGATCACCCCCGCCCAGTTACACATCAACGTTGAGTTGGCATCGATCGCCGGCATCCCGCCCAGCAACAACGTCGGCGCCCCGCCGGGAATCCACGGTGTGGCCGTCGCCGGAATACACGGCATCGGCGTCAACACCCCCAGGGCGGCGGCAGTTGCAGCGGCGACCATCGGATTGGCCATGCTCATGCACACCCCGAACGGCAGGATATTCACCAGCGGGATGTGATCCATGATGTTCGCCGCCGGCATCCCGCCGGTCAGCGTGCGATTCACCGGCAACACGTTGAGCATCGACGGCGCGGCGCCGAAGCTGCATTGCAAAGTGGCCGTGGCACAGACTTGCGGACAGCCCATTTCAAAGCTCCTTTTTGCCCATGGCATACCCGCTAAACCTTAGTCTGCTGCGGCCCGTCGCGCACATTCTCAAAGGTGATTATCCGGCAACACGCTAACCTATAAGACCGACCTGCGCTTGTGACTGCCCGAGCGCACCATTAGATTAGCCAATGATGTCTGGCCTCCAAAATAAGCAGAAGGGATAAGCATGGCGCTTACTGACCAGTCCACCCGTATCCGCTCTGGCGAAGAACTCGATGCCAGCCTGATTGATCCGTACCTTAAGGCGCACATTCCGGGCCTGAGCGGCTTGCCTGCGATCAGCCAGTTCCCCGGCGGTGCCTCGAACCTGACCTACCTGCTGGAATACCCGGAACAGGAATTCGTCCTGCGCCGCCCGCCGTTTGGCCACAAAGCCAAGTCTGCCCACGACATGGGCCGCGAATTCCGCATCCTCAATCAATTGCGCGACGGTTTTCCGTATTGCCCGAAAGCCTACGTGCACTGCACCGACGAATCGGTGATCGGCGCCGAGTTCTATGTGATGGAACGGGTCAACGGCATCATCCTGCGCTCGGAGCTGCCGCCGGAACTGGGCCTCGACTCAGCGAAAACCGAAGCCTTGTGCAAAAGCTTCATCGACCGCTTCGTCGAACTGCACCGCGTCGACTACAACGCCTGTGGCCTCGGTGATCTGGGCAAGCCGGAAGGCTACGTTGCCCGCCAGATCAAAGGCTGGAGCGAACGCTACGAAAAGGCCCTGACGCCCGACGCGCCACACTGGGAAAAGGTCAAAGCCTGGCTCAACGACAAGATGCCGGCTGACCACCCAACCTCAAGCATCGTCCACAACGACTATCGCTTCGACAACGTCATTCTCGACCCGCAAAATCCGATGCAGATCATCGGTGTGCTGGATTGGGAACTGACTACCCTCGGCGACCCGCTGATGGACCTGGGCAACACCCTCGCCTATTGGATTCAGGCGGACGACCCGGCGCCGGTGCAACTGATGCGCCGCCAGCCGAGCCACGCACCGGGCATGCTCACCCGCCGTGAATTCGTCGATTACTACGCCGAACGTTCGGGCATCCAGATCGACAATTTCGACTTCTACTACACCTACGGCCTGTTTCGCCTGGCCGGCATCGTGCAGCAGATCTACTACCGCTTCTACCACGGCCAGACCCAGGACAAACGCTTCGCGCAGTTCATTCACATGAACAAACTGCTGGAGCAGATGAGCTTGCAGGTCATTGCGAAATCGAGCCTCTGACGGCCCACACCCAGGAACCCTTATGTCCAAGACTCAGTTGTTCGACCTCGACGGCAAGATCGCTTTCGTCTCCGGCGCCAGCCGCGGCATCGGTGAAGCCATCGCCAAACTGCTCGCCCAGCAAGGCGCCCACGTGATTGTCTCGAGCCGCAAACTCGACGGCTGCCAACACGTGGCCGATGCGATCATCGCTGCTGGCGGCAAAGCCACCGCAGTGGCCTGTCACATCGGTGAAATGGAGCAGATTGCCCAAGTGTTTGCCGGGATCAAGGAACAGTTCGGCCGCCTCGATATTCTGGTCAACAATGCCGCGACCAACCCGCAGTTCTGCAACGTGCTGGACACTGACTTGGGCGCGTTCCAGAAGACTGTCGATGTGAACATTCGTGGCTACTTCTTCATGTCCGTCGAAGCCGGCAAACTGATGCGCGAAAACGGTGGCGGCAGCATCATCAACGTCGCGTCGATCAACGGCATTTCACCGGGGATCTTCCAGGGCATCTACTCGGTGACCAAGGCGGCGGTGATCAACATGACCAAAGTCTTTGCCAAGGAATGCGCGCAGTTCGGCATCCGCTGCAACGCCCTGCTGCCGGGCCTGACCGACACCAAGTTCGCCTCGGCACTGGTGAAAAACGATGCGATCCTCAAGCAGGCACTGACGCAGATCCCGCTCAAGCGCGTGGCGGATCCGAGTGAAATGGCCGGTGCGGTGTTGTACCTGGCCAGCGATGCGTCGAGCTACACCACCGGCGTTGCGCTGAATGTGGACGGTGGTTTCCTGTCCTGATCCCGGGTAAATGATTAACCCCCTGTAGGAGTGAGCCTGCTCGCGATAGCGGTGTGTCAGATACATAAATGTTGACTGACACACCGCTATCGCGAGCAGGCTCACTCCTGCAAGGGAAGTGCATCAGGCAATGACTTTCGGCAATTGCCAGCCGTAATGCACCGACAGCAAACGCAGAGCCAGACACACCGCCCCCGCCAGCAACGCCGCCGCGACCGGTGAAACGCCCAGCCTGCACGCAACGGCAACCAGCGCCCCCCCCCCCGCCGCCGAGGCCGACGATAAACGCAATCACCATCACCCCAAACAAGTCGGGCTGACTGTGCATCGCCGCAATGGCGCCTTCCACGGCCACCACCGCCGTACCGTCCAGGACGGCGACCAGCACAACCCGCTCAACCCGAGACTTGCACCCCGCCGGCGCTACTGCGTGACACAACGGGTAGTGGTGATGTGTCGAGTAACCTGCCCGTCGGCGTACACGTCACCGGCGACTTCAGTATTTTCGAGCACCTGGCAAGTACGTTCCGGTGGCGGAGGTGGCGCAACCGGTGGAGGGGGTGGAGGACTGGCACAACCCGCCAGCAAAACGGCAAAAAAAGCCAACGGCAACACGCGTTTCCCAAGATTGTTCATAGGACGACCCGCGATGAATGGAAGAGCAACTTCCGCGACCCAACCGACCACGGAAGACCTGACCACTCATTCTTTATAGCCGAGCGCCCTGCAAGCGCCAGTGAATTGGCCCGATTGGGTGGTAATGGCTGTCGATTTTGCGTCGGGGTTTGAGCGAGTTAGCAGAGTGAAACGCACATTGCCAGACAAGGCCCCTTCGCAAGCAGGCTCGCTCCCACAGAAAAGCAGAAGCAGAAGCAGAAGCAGAAGCAGAAGCAGAAGCAGAAGCAGAAGCAGAAGCAAACAGTGCAACCCACACACCGCTTCTGCTCCTAACCACTCAAC
>NZ_AKJR01000113.1:0-26709 GCF_000282235.1 Pseudomonas sp. GM24
AGGGCGGAACCCTGATCAGCAACACCCGCAGCAACGGATACACACCCAAACCCCCAAGAGCATGGTCGGCCCAAAGGCCGCCAAGCCCCAGACAAAAAAAGGGATGAACCCAAAGATTCATCCCTTTCCACAAGCCAGATCAACAATGCAGACGATTACCCAAACATGGCAAACCCATCACCACTCACCGGCAGCTCAAACGCCTGACCATCGGCGGTCTGGATGTGCTCGATGTTGTTGAACCCGGCGTACCAGCCCGCCAGTTTCACGCCGTTGTCCGGCACACCAGTGCTGCCGTCATTGGCACTGTGCAGATAAGCGTCATCACCGATGCGGGTAACGTTCAACTGGCTGGCGTTGGCGATCGTGTTGAGGATCAGGGTGTCGTTCAGATCCCAGCCCTCATCCTGGATCGTCACCAGGCCGGTGGTGTTGACCACGTAGGTGTCATCGCCCTGACCGCCATAGGCACTGCCGCCGGAGGTCGACTGACCGGCCAGATTGAGGATCAGCAGGTCGTCGCCTTCGTCTCCTGTCAACGTGTAGTGGCTACCAGTGCCGGTGATCACGTCATTGCCTTGACCGCCATGGGCGAGGCCACGGCCGAGCGTAATGATGTCATTGCCCTCATCGCCGCTGACCCACGTGAACAGATCGTCGCGCGCAGCAACGATGACATCATCACCCGCACCACCGGACAAGCTGTCGGACTGCCCCGCAACGTCGAGACCTGAAGCCAGACCGCCGTAGATGTGATCGTTGCCATCGCCACCCTGAATCTGGTCGTCGCCCGCGCCGCCTTCAAGAATGTTATCGCCCCAGTCGCCCTCAAGAACGTCATTGAACTGGCTACCACGCAAGCCTTCGATATCGATGTAAACATCGTGGAACGCAATACCACTCTGCACGCCCCATTTCAGCGAAGCGCTCAAGCCTTCGCTACTGTCGTCATAGCTGACGATGTCGATACCAGCGCCACCCTCAAAGTTATCGGCACCCGCACCGCCCAACAGCACATCATTGCCGGCGCCGGAGACGATGGTGTTGTTCTCGTCATTGCCGTAGCCGACGAAGTCAGCGCTGCCGGTATACGTCAGATGTTCAACGAACGCGCTCAGTCTCAACTCGGACAGGCTGGTGTACACGCGATCGGTCCCCCCCATGTAGCCTTCGATTTCCTCGACGGTCACACCGGTGCTGTTGATTGTGTAGACATCGTCACCGCCACCGCCAGCGACGACCACACCACTGGTGTTCACGGTGAAGTGGTCGGCATCGGTGGAACCAATAACCTCTTCCACATTAATCAGCGTGTCGCCCGCCGCGTTGACACCGCCGCCGATCAAAATGTTGACCGGATCGAAAGCGTAGCGATAACTCACGGTGTCATGGCCGTCACTACCGTCGATGCTCATAAAGTCTTTGTGACGATAAATCACATCATCGAAGCCCGAACCCTGCAGCGCTTCAATGCCGGTGAAGGTGTCACCGTAGGCAATGGTCAGCCCGTCAAAGTTGGCAAAGTCTTCGACTCTCACGCCTTCAAGACTGTCGCTATAGCTGACCGTATCGTAGCCATTACCACCAACGAAGTGATCGGCACCATCCCCACCCCACAGCCAGTCGTTACCGGCACCGCCAATGATTTCGTTGTCACTGGCATTGCCGTAAGCCTTGAAATCGCCGGTGCCGGTGAAGGTCAGCTTTTCAATGAACGGGTCCATCTTGAGGGTGTTGAGGCTGGTGCGCAGTTCGTCATAACCCGCATTGTCTTCCTCGACAATTGCCACACCCTCACTGTCGACGATGTACAGATCATCCCCGACGCTACCCTCGAACGTCACACCGCCGACCGAACTGGTAAACGTATCGTTGTGGAACGTACCGAAGACTTTCTCGACACCGATGAGGGTGTCGACCTTGCCTTCAGCCCCTGCGACAGTCGTGGCATCTTTGCCGAACTCGACACTGACACCCGACGACATCGCGTAATAGGTCGCCGTGTCGAACCCTTCTCCGCCATCCAGCACATCAGAACCTGCACTGCCGATCAGTACATCATCCGACTCCAGTCCATAGAGTTCGTCATTATCGTCGGAGCCCAAGAGGACATCCGCTTCACTCGTTCCATTCACTACTGACATTTGCGTCTTCCTTGCGTTGTTGTTGAAAGCGGTTCTGTCGGCAGAGAGAGACCGTTCAAGCGTGCAATCCCTGCCGGATGAGTAAACGAATAAAGAGGTATCGACTGCAAAAACCCAAACCTTGAGCCTGCACACGAGAAAGTGTCGACGGGTGTGTAAGAAGGTTTCTCCAGAGACAAGAAAGGGCGAACCCGGAGATCGGGTTCGCCCTCAGCAGTATTGCCTACACCCTCAATCCCGTTGCGGGAGCGATGGTGTTCGATTCAGCGATCAGCCAAACATGGCAAACGCGTCACTGTTGGCCGGCAGGTTGATGACTTCTCCGTTGGCCGTCTGGATTTGCTCGATGGTATCGGAACCGGCGAACCAGTCTTTGAGCCGCACACCCTCCTGTGGAGTGTCACCCACGTTGAAACTCAATCGGTGCAGATAAAGATCATCGCCGACACGATCGATCTGCAATTCAGAGCTTTTGATGTACGACAACACTAGCTTATCGCCATGACTTACACCGTCATCCTGGATCGTCACCAGTCCCGGCGTGCCGATCGTGTAAATGTCGTCACCTTCACCACCATTGGCAAAACCGCTGGATTTGAGCACCAGTTGATCATCCCCGGCACCGCCAAACAGAGCAAAGCCCAGACCTGTTCCTGTGAGCAAATCGTTGCCCTCACCGCCATCGGCCATGCCGGAATTCACTGTAATAACATCACTGCCCGCCTCGCCGTAAGCCCGGCTGCCGGTGTCATTGGCGGCAGTCAGGAGGGTGTCGTTACCATTTCCGCCATACAACGTGTCAGCCTGCGCACCGGTATCGGCTCCTGGATTGGTAAGAGGGCCGATCAAAGACGCCAGACCGCCGTAGATGTAGTCTGCCCCGTCACCGCCATAAATAACGTCGCTCCCGGCATAGCCTTCGAGAAAATCAACGGCTGAAGTCCCCGTCAATGTGTCGTTGTATTGGCTGCCGATGACTCGTTCGATGTTGAGCAGGACGTCTCCTTGCGCATCCCCGCCCTGATTGATGTTGGTTTGCAGATTAACCGTCACGCCAGCCGTGCTGTTGGCGTACCAGGCAACGTCATGCCCTTCGCGCCCGTCAATCCGGTCGGCGCCCGCACCGCCGATCAAGTTGTCGCCAGAAGCCGTTCCGGACAAGGTGTCGTCAAAGCTGCTGCCTTGGAAAAACTGGATCGAGGCGTAGGTATCGCCAGCCGCATCGCCGGCATTGATACCGGTTTTCAGATCAATGGTGATAGCACCGTCAGAGTGTTCGTAGCTGACCATATTGAAGCCACCCAAACCATCGAAAGTGGTGGCCGTATCGGCGCCGATGAAAACGTCATTGATTGCTGTGCCTCTGAAAGCCTCGATACCGACGTAAGTATCTCCAGCAGCAATACCGGAATTGATCCCTGTTTTCAGGTCGATGCTGACGCCCACCGCACTGTCGTTGTAACTGACGGTATCGATACCCGCGCCGCCGATAAACAGGTCGGCACCTGCACCACCGTAAAACAGATCATTGCCCGATCCGCCAGTGATGATGTTATCGCTGGCGTTCCCCCAGCCAATGAATGCTCCGGAGCCGGTGTAGGTGAGGCGCTCGACATTGGCGCTCAGGTAGATCTGGCCGAAGTTGCTGCGCACTTCGTCATAGCCGCCACCTGCCTGTTCGATGACCGTACCGCCGGCACCATTGATGACATAAACGTCATCGCCGCCCCCCCCTTCAAACGTTGCAGTGGCACCGTCGACATTGAATGTGTCGTTGAGCGCCGTGCCGATGACCTTCTCGATATTGAACAGGGTATCGCCCTGAGCATCACCGCCGATGCCGGCACGACCCGCTCCCCCGCTGCGGATATCGACGTTGATGGACTCGGCAGATGTCGAGTAGTCAACCACATCACCGGTTCCGCCACCGCCATCAAACGCAAACACTCGGCTGTCGGCAATGAACGTGTCATTGGCGCCCGAACCCTTGATTGCCTCAATGCTCGTGTAGGTATCACCCGCGCCGATTCCGGAGTTCACTCCAGTCTTGAAGTTGAGCGTCACGCCCACCGGACTGTCGGTGTAATCAACGGTGTCCATGCCCGCACCGCCGATGAACTGGTCTGCACCGCCACCGCCGAGCAATATATCGTTGCCGATGCCACCCGTGATGATGTTGTCACTGGCGTTACCGTAACCGGTGAATGCCGTTGTACCGGTGTAGGTCAGTCGTTCGACGTCGGCGGCCAGCGATTGAATATCGTAGTTGGTACGCACTTCATCGTTGCCACCACCCGCCTGCTCGATCACTGTGGTGACGCGAGTGCCATTGATGATGTACACATCATCGCCGGCACCGCCTTCCAGGGTGAACGTACCGCCATTGACACTGAGCGTGTCGTTGAATGCCGTACCGATGACTTTTTCGATACCGGTCAGCGTATCGCCCTGAGCATCGCCACCGATGCCGGCACGACCTGTTCCTGCAGAAACCAGATCAACAGTGATCGCTGCGGACGATGTCGAGTAATCGACCACATCGCCAGTTCCGCCACTGCCATCAAAAGCGAACACCCGACTGTCGGCAATGAACGTGTCATTCGCGCCCGACCCTTTGATCACCTCGATGCCAGCGTAAGTATCTCCCGCCGCGATCCCGGAATTGACCCCGGTTTTCAGGTTGATGCTGACACCCACGGTGCTATCACCATAACTGGCGGTGTCGATACCGGCGCCGCCTATAAACTGATCGGCACCCGCACCGCCATACAACAAGTCGTTACCAACGCCACCTGTGAGGATGTTATCGCTGGCATTGCCCCAGCCAATGAAATCCCCCGTACTGGTATACGTCAGGCGTTCGACGTTAGCGCTCAGATAGATCTGACCAAAACTGGAGCGCACTTCATCATCGCCGCCCCCCGCTTGCTCGATCACCGTACCGCCATTGTTGAGGATGTAAACATCATTCCCTGCGCCGCCCTCAAAGGTGGCGCCACCCTTTTGCGCGGTGAATGTGTCGTTGAACGCCGTGCCGATAACCTTCTCGATGTTGGTCAGGGTATCGCCTTGAGCGTCGCCCCCCGTACCGGCCAGACCCGAGAGGTCAACGTTGATCGCTTGCGCAGACGCCGAGTAATCCACCACGTCAGCGGTCCCGTCACCGCCATCAATCTTGTCCGCACCGGCACTGCCCTTAATCAGATCATTACCGGCCAGACCGTTGATCTCGTCATCCCCACTGGTACCCGTCAGCGTATCCGCGCCGTTTGTTCCGTTAATAACCGCCATTACTTCTTCCTTGCCTTGTTGTGAACCGGTACCGGCATGCGCGGCGATCAACATCCTCGCGGCAAGCGCTCTAAACCCACGAATGTGTTGATATCGACTGCAAAGACGCGAAGCTTGAGCGTCGGCAAAAATTTGTATCGAAACTGGTGCAAAGACGATTTTCAGAAGCAAAAAAAAACAGGTGACTATAAAAGTCGCCTGTTTTTTTCAGATCACGCCTGGCTCGATCAATCGGCCAGCCAGCCGTATTCCCAGTAGCGCAGGTTATCGCCGCGCAACACGTAATCGCGCAGCACCACCTCACGCAATTCATCGCCCATGCGATAACTGGCATCCGGATCCGCCAGGTGCATGCGGATCGCTTGCAGCCATTCATCCGTGGAGTTGGTCTTGATCCGCGTGCACGGCAAGTAACCGCGATAGGCCTCGGTGTCGGTGCAGATCACCGGGTAACCGCAGGCGCCGTATTCCAGCAGCCGCAAGTTGCTCTTGCAGTCGTTGAAGATATGGAATTCCAGCGGCGCCAACGCGAGATCGAGGTTGAGGCTGGCCAGTTTCGCCGGGTACACGTCCAGGCCGATGACGCCATGGAACTCATGCATGTACGGCCGCAGATCATCCGGGCACATGCCGAAAAATACCCAGTCGACTTCATTGGCCAGTTCACGAACAACCTCGGCGATCACCGCCAGATCACCGTGGTGACTGGTGCCGCCGCCCCAGCCGACCCGCGGTTTCTTCGAGGTCCGACGCTGGCTGCGCAGGTGGCCCCACAAGTCCTTGGCCAACATGTTAGGGACGACACGAATGTCGTGGTGCATGTCCGACAGCACGTTGGCCAGCGGCGCGGTGGATACGACCGCGCGATCACACAGCCCGATGGCACGCCGCACCATACGCTCCATGTCCTGCTTGCTCGGCATATTACGGATGTGCGCATTGCGGTGGGGAACATCAATGACGTAGTCGTCGAGTTCGAAGATCCGTCGAGCGTTGAAGTACTTTTTCAACGGTGGGATTTCATCGATGGCGTGCTCCGAGTAGCGCCCTTGCAGAACGATCACATCAGGTGACTGACGTTCGATATCGATGATCGACGGCAAACCGTAGCAAATGCGCCCTTCTGCCCGATTGGCCGCTTCCAGCTCGATCATCGGCTGGCTCATGCGGTAATGGCCGATGGCTGAAGCGTTGATCGGCACCACCAGCAGATTGGGCAGCTGTGCCTTGGAGAACGCACTCCAACCGGTGCGCAGGCCAGGCTCCAGACTGAAGTTGGTGGCGCCCACGCCCTGCAACGTCAGGTTGACGTTGTAGGCCGGATCGCGCGCCACGAGCGGCAGCCAGCGCTGGTAAAACGTCTCCCTCTCCTCGGTGTGCTGCGCTTCTTCCTCAGGCGTCGCCATTGCACTTGGCCGTGCCCCCACGGCCAGCACCGCATGAGGGTTGAGCACCACCAGATAACCGTCACGGCCAACACGCAGACACAGATCGACGACATTGAGCGTTTGCTTGAGGTCCTGCTCGTCCAGCCCGCCGACCGCTTCGTACACCGACCGGCGAATCATCAGGCAGTCACCGCCGACGGCACTCAGGTCATGCACTGCTTGCAGGCGGTGCATGTACCCTTCCGACTGCATCGGCTGGCCATAGAACGGCAACCCGACCGGCCCGTTCAAGCCAAGAATCAGACCCGCGTGCAGCACGCCACCGTCCGGGTTGAACAGCTTGGCGCCGACCACCCCGACCTCCGGTCGTTGCGCATGATTGAGCAGTTCGTCGAGCCAATCGCTCTGGGTGATTACAGCGAAGGCATTGAGCATCAGCACATACTCACCGCGCGCCTGGCCGACGGCAAAGTTGTGCACCGCTGCCGCATTGCCCTTTTGCAGGTAGCTCAGCACACGTATCCGCTCGCTGCCCATTTGCGCCATACCGTCCAGCCACGCCAGCGCTTCGGCGCTTTCGCTGCCGTTGTCGACCAAGAGCAATTCGTACTCGGTGTAGGCAGTCTTTTCCAGCAGGGTCTCGACGCAGCGCTGCAACGCGGCGGTCTGGTCCTGCGTGACAATGACCACCGACACCAGCGGGCGCCGGGCATGGTGATAGTCGACACGATTGAGCAGCCCGCTATTACCGACACGGACTTCATGAGCGATGCCAAGGCGTTGCAGATGCGCTTCGAGGATTCGCGGACTTTGCTCGACGACGCCGGGATTGATAAGCCATTGCGACAGGTCGTATTTCGACTCCAGCAGCACTTCAGCAATGTGCCCGACGACTTGCAGGCCATCACTTTCAACCATGCGCCACAGCACATCGTGGGGCGCCAGTTCGGCGAACGTCGAGGTAAAACCGCCAAGGGCCAGAAACCGTTCGCGCTGGAATGCCAAGGCGCGCCCGACGTAGGGATAGCTACGCATGAGATCAAGGTTGAAATCAGGTTTGAACGCAGGCTCTGCCGACTCGCCATCGCGCAGGCTGCCTTCGTCGCTGTATAGGCATGTCAACGAGCTTGCGTGCGCAATGCGATCGGCCATCACCAACAACGCTGGCACCACCGGGCAGTCACCTGGCTGCAGCAGATAAAACCAGTCGGCGCCTTCCAGTTGCGGCAGCAGAGCGTTGATCTGCTCCAGGCCGTCACCCTGCAACGGCATGTGGAACACCCGACCGTCCAGCTTCGCTTCGCTGCAAACCGTGGACAGCACCAGCACCAGCTCCGGCGGATAATCCTGAGCGGCGAGCGCATCAAGCGTACGTTCCAGACCATCGCGGCTGCCTTGCCCATCAATGATGATCGGCACGATGCGCGGCTGATGCGACCAGCCGGCGAGGGTTTCCGGCAGCCATTTGCGCTGTGCCGCGGTCAGCACCCGACACGCCAGCCACTGCGCATAGAGTTCGCCGAAACTGAAGCTGTCGACACCGACCCCCAATTCCTGACGGCTCTGCTTGGAACCCAGGGTACGGCTCAGCGGCAGTTCTTCCCAGACCCGAGGTGTCTCGTCGGCCTTGGTCAATTGCACATAGCGCACCCATCCCGGCGCAGGCGCCGACTCTCCGCTGCGGACCTTGAGCATTTGCGAGATCCACTCGCGCTCGATCTCCGCCGCGTCTTTCATCGGTTGCTGCGCGCTCAGACGCTCGGGGTAAAGTCGTTCGGCACTCAGCACATTGTTGGAGACCACCAGGTTGCCGCGCCGCAGCAGGCAGACATACAAGGCAAAATCCAGGGTCGCGACGAAGCAGGCTCCATCCTCGGTAAGGGCCGGCAGCAGTTCGGCGACGTCGGCGCGCCGGAACATTGCGCTGCTGAAACCGCCGAGCACGTTGACTGGAAATTTTTCGAAGATGCTTAGTACGTCGTCGCCTTTGAGCAAGCCACTGGCCGGCGATAACGAGCTGTTTTCCAGACGTGCGGGCAGGATGATGTCGTTGGCATCCCACAGCAACCGTTGCGCGACCACCAGACTGACTTCTTCGCGCTGCATCTCATGGGCTTGCTGTTCGATACAGGCCGAATACAGCAGATCATCGTCACACAGGAATTTGATGAACTCGCCCCGGGCTTGCTCAAGGCAGGCCTTCAGGTTACCAACCAGGCCCAGCGTTCGTGAGTTGCGCACGTAACGCACTGCAAACCCGGTCTGCTCTGTCACCTGCGTAACGATGTCTTCGATCTCGTGGCCACGATTGTCATCGCATACGATGATTTCAAGATTGGCGTAATTCTGGCTGACGGCGCTGTTCAGCGTCCGCTCGAAAAAGCGCGGATTGAAGGCGGGAATAACGAGGCTGACAAGAGGAAGTGAATTCACGGCGGGCTCACAGGCGGTACGAGCCCGCTCGGAAAAGCGAGCCCTTGATACCGCTAAAAAACATGACTGAGGGACAAGGCAAACGGGCGCTTACGCGCCCCGTTGAGGATCAGATCTTGTTGAACAGACCCAACTGGCTGATCTTGCTGAACGCAAGCTGCGAAGCTTGCAGCATGGTCTGCTGCAGGGTCAAACGAGTCATCACTTCAGCCGGATCCGAATCGCGAATGGAGCCTTGAGTGGTGGTGTTCGCGGTGCTCAGGCTGTCATTGGTGACGGCCTGCATATCCAGCGCCTGACCACGTGCTCCAATCTCGGTCACCGCGGCGCCGATTTGATTGTTGGCCGCGTCGATGTTGCCGAGGCCCGCTTCCATTGCGCCCTGGAATTTCTGCTTGGCCACCGGATCCCCATCGATCGGAGTGTTCAACGCCGTGATCATCTGACCCAGGGTGTCGAGCACGTTCTGGGTCTGGTGGTCGTTCGGCTGGATCGAAAACTGATCACCGGCAGCCGGGGCAGCGCCCAGTGCGAACGTGACGCCCGCCGCAGTAGCGTTGTTACCCACGATAGTGCCTGAGGACACGGGTTTGCTGTCGGCAGTGACCGGCGCTGCGTACAGATCGAACGCGGTGGCGCTGGTGAACTTGAGGACGGCGCCGCCCTGCGGGAATGCCGCGGTGTAGGCGGCCTGGTCGGTGATGCTGGAGCCGGTGATCACGGCGGTCGACGGGTTACCCGGGCTGCGCGTGGTGGTGAACGAGTCCGGCGCGGTCGACAACTGGAAGCTGTGGCCAGCTATCACCGCGTCCGGGTTGGTGTCGCCGGTCTTCAAGTTGATATTCAACTTCATGTCGACGCCACGGAAGCTCACCGTCTGGTTGGCGCCGCTGCTGTTGCTGACCAGACCGTTCTGGCTCGCTTCAGCGGTCACGTCATTGCCCAGGGCATCAGTGATTTTCAGCTGGGTGCTGCTGAGGAAGCTGACGGTGTACGGCTGGCCGGCAGTGAACTTGGAATCATAGGTGGCGGCAGTGCCGACCGTACCGTTGGACAGCACAACGCGGCCGTCGTCCACGGCCGGCGCAGTCATGGTGACGTTGGTGCGCGCGGTATTGATGGTCTGCTGGAAAGCGGCCCAACCGGTGGTGTTGGTGCCAACAGTCATGCCGTCGCCGATGCCCAGATTGATCGTGGTCTGGTCACCGTTGTAGGAGTAGGTGCCATCGGCGTTCTGCGAGTACGGCGCGGTATCGGTTTTCGAACCGGAGAACAGGTAATTGCCGCTGGCATCCTTGGAGTTCATCAGGCCCAGCACTTGTTGCTGGATCTGGCCCAGTTCCGAAGCATAAGCCTGGCGGTCCTTGTCGGTGGCCGTGCCGTTGTTGGCCGCCAGGGCAAGTTCCTTGGCGCGTGCCAATGCGGTGGTGATGGAGTCCAGTGTCGACTCCTGCACAGTCAACGAACTTTTGGTGGTGTCGACGTTGGTCTTGTACTGATCCAGCATCGCCGCCTGCTGACCCAATTGCAGCAAACGCCCGGCACCGATCGGATCATCGGACGCATTGGTGATGCGCTGCAGGCTGCTCGCCTCGCTGGCGGTGGCGACAGCCTTGTTGAAGTTACGCTGATAGTCCGACGCTTGCGTGCCGTAATACTGGGCGGTGGAAATGCGCATGAATTACGACTCCTTAAAGGCTGTTGATCAGCGTGGCGAAAGTTTCCTGCGCAGCTTTGATGATCTGCGAAGACGCTGTGTAGTACTGCTGGTATTTGACCAGGTTGCCGGTTTCTTCATCCAGGTTGACGCCGGACAGCGAATCGCGCGCGCCTTTGGCGTTGTCCAGAATCGCCGTGGTGGCGGCGCTGTCAGACTTGCCTTGAGCGGTCTTGGTGCCGACGTTGGTCACCAGCTTGTTGTAAGCGTCAGTCAGGCTGATGCCTTTGCTGGCGGAACCGGTATCGACGGTCTGCGCAGTTTGCAGGGCGACCAGCGATTGCGCGTTGCGGTTGTCCGAGGACGCCGCACCGGTGAGGTTCATGGTGAAGGTTTCGCCAGGCTTCGGCGTGCCGCCAACAGTGGTCTGTACGGAGAAGGTTTTCTGTACGTTCGGCGTAACGCTGGTGTCCAGCACCGGGTTGCCGCTGGCATCGACGATGCCGACTTTAAGTTCCAGCGCGTTCGATTGACCGGGAACGATAGTGCCGCTGCTGATGAGGCCGCCTTTGGCATCCACAAAAGTGTAAGACTGGCTGCCCCCGGAGACCGCACCGAACACCAGTTTCACCGGCGTCGAATTCTTCAGCGCCGCCTGCATGTCAGCCTGGGAAGTCGGGTTGTAAATATCGATCTTGCTGTTCAGCGTCGGCTGGGTGAAGGTGCCCAGACCGCTGGCGCTGGCCACACCGGTCAACGGACCGGCCGCAGCGATTTTCTTCGGATCGGTGAGCACCGTCTGGATGCTCGCCGCCGCATTGCGGGTCGGGGTGATTTTGAAGCTGTCACCGGCGCTCAATGCCCCACCCTTGAGGGCGAGGGTGAATCCGTCGATCACTGGCGGCGGATTGGTTGTGGTGCTGAAGGCGCCCATGTCGGTGCCGTCGGAACGCTTGACGGTGTAGTCCGTGGCGCTGGTGAACGTCACTTGGTAATCGCTGGTGGTCAGCTTGCCGGTGTCCTTGATGGTGACATCGAGGTTTCCGGAACCGGTGCTGTTGCCCGACTGCGCGATGCTGCGCGAACTGATCAGCGCGGCACTGTTGATGTTGTTGAAAATCGCCGCACCGAAGTCACCGTTCTTGTCGATGCCTTGCGCTTGCTGGCTGTTGACCTGATCAGCGATCACCAGCGCCACTCGGCCCAGCTCGTTGAGCGACGGGTCGAGGACTTCTTTGCGGTAAGTCAGCAGGCCACCGATTTCGCCACCGCTCATCGCCGAGGTGATGTCGATGGTGCTCGAACCGCGATCCATCTGGATGGCCATGCGCGACGGGTCGTCTTTGCTTGCGACCATGCTCAGCGTGTTGGTGGTATTGCCAATCACCAACGGCTGACCGCTGCCGATGTAGACATCGAAACTGGTGCCACGCTCGACGATCTGTGCACCGGTCAGTTCGGAGAGCTGGCGTACGGCTTCGTTGCGGCTGTCGAGCAGATCGTTCGGCGCACCACCGCTGGTGGAGATCTCGCCGATCTTCTGGTTCAGGTTGGCAATCGAGGTGGCCAGCTTGTTCACCTGGGCCGTCATGTCACCCAGGCTGCCGTTGAGGGTGGTGTTCTGATCGTTGAGCTGTTTGGCAATGGTGTTGAAACGACTGGTCAGCGCCTGCGCACCGGTCAGCACCGATTGACGGGAAGTGTCATCGGTCGCCGAGGTCGAAACGCCCTGCATCGTGGTAAAGAATTTTTGCAGCACGCCGGTCAGGCCGGTGTTGGTGTCCGACAACATGGAGTCCAGCGGCGTGGCCTGGGCCAGAAACGCGGCCGATTCGCTGTCGAGCGAAGTAGCAGTGTGCAGTTGGCTTTCCAGGTACGAGTTGTACACCCGGCGCACGTCAGCCAGGGTGGTGCCCGTACCGATGAACACGGTGCCGTACTGCTGCGAGGATTTGGTGCCCTGCACGGTTTGCTGACGTGAATAACCGGCGGTGTCGACGTTGGCAATGTTGTTGCCTGTCGTAGCCAAAGAGGACTGGCTGGCCGACAGTCCCGACATCCCGATATTGAGCAAACTCATGGTTCAGACCTTATACCTTGTGCCTTATAAAGGCGTGGTGGATACACCCGCCGCAGCGTAGTTTTGGAAACTGTTCATCTGCTTGGCTATCTGCGAAATCTTGCTTGCGTAGTTCGGGTCGGTGGCGTAACCGGCCTTTTGCAACTCGCGTACAAACTGTTCTGGGTTATCGGCAGACTTCACGACATCTTGATAGCGATTATTGCTCTGCAGCAAAGTCACCAGATCGTGGAAGCTGTCCTTGTACGAGGCGTAGGAACGGAACTCGGCCGTCTCCTTGACCATCTCGCCATTACGGAACTCGCTGGTGATCGCGCGGGCCGAATCGCCCTTCCAGCTGCTGCTCGCCTTGATGCCGAACAGGTTGTGGCTGCTACTGCCATCCTGGGCGCGCATGACCGACTTGCCCCAACCGGTTTCCAGCGCCGCTTGCGCCACCAGATAACGCGGATCGACGCCGATGCGGTCGGCCGCTTCCTTGGCCATCGGCAGCATGGTGTTGACGAATTCGTCGGCGGAACTGAAGGCTTTCTTCGCCGGCGCCAACGGGATCTGCGCCATGGCGCGACCGTAAATCTGCATCTGCCCGCCGGAGGCTTTTTCGCCCTCGGCGCGTGCCAGCCAGTCGCCGTTGTACAGCGGGCCGGCGCCAGTGGTGGCCGCGGTAGTCGCGCGTTGCGGCAATTGCGTGGCCACTGCCGGCGTAGCCGATGGCACCAGGCCTGCGAGCAAACGATCGGCCAGTTTCGGTGGCAGAGCCAGACGACGCTGATTGATCAGTTCCATGTCATTGCGATGAGCCAGTTGCGTGTTCGGCGCGCTCACCGAA
The DNA here is from genome assembly GCF_000282235.1 of Pseudomonas sp. GM24. Lineage (NCBI taxonomy): Bacteria > Pseudomonadati > Pseudomonadota > Gammaproteobacteria > Pseudomonadales > Pseudomonadaceae > Pseudomonas > Pseudomonas sp. GM24. The sequence continues at coordinate 13,823 of NZ_AKJR01000113.1, forward strand.
CGCGAAGCCCACAACGGACGCTCGCCATTGAGCCGCGACAATGGACCGTTGGTAGCAACGGTGCCAGCGGCAACCGGTGTGACCACGGCCGCAGCTTTCGCCTTGGCCTCTTCCTGCTTGGCGGCGGACGCGGCCGCAGCCTCACCCGGCGCCAGCGGTTTGTTCTTCGACATCTGCCGCATCAGCACGTCGGCCAGACCGATACCACCGCCCTCGCGGGACATGGAAACGGCCAGTTGCTGGTCGTACATTTCCTGATACTGCTTGGCCGCCGGCGTGTTCAGCGGGTTGTCTTCACCCAAGGCGTTGGTCGCCGAGCGCATCGACTTGAGCATCTCGCCGAGGAACAGCGATTCGAATTCCTGCGCCACTTTGCGCAGGTTCGCATCGCTGTTCTTGTCGCCGACCTTGAGCTGGTTCAGGCGATTGAGGTCCGAGTAGGAACCCGAATCGCTACTGCTGACCAGACCGCTTTTGCGCATATCCATAAGGGTTGGCCTCAGATCACGATCAGGTCGGCTTGCAACGCGCCGGCCTGCTTCAAGGCTTCGAGAATGGCCATCAAGTCACCCGGTGCCGCGCCGACCTGGTTCACCGCCCGCACTATCTCGTCGAGGGTGGTGCCCGGGCCGAACTTGAACATCGGTTTGGCTTCCTGCTCGGCATTCACCCGCGAGCGTGGCACGACAGCGGTCTGGCCATTGGATAGCGGGCCGGGCTGGCTGACAATCGGGTCTTCGGTGATGGTCACGGTCAGGCTGCCGTGGGTCACGGCGGCTGGCGACACTTTCACGTTCTGGCCGATGACGATGGTACCGGTACGCGAGTTGATGATGACTTTCGCCACCGCCTGACCCGGATCGACTTCGAGGTTTTCCAGGATCGACAGGTAGTCGACGCGCTGGCTCGGATCGAGTGGCGCGGTGACGCGGATCGAACCGCCATCGATGGCTTGCGCAACGCCAGGGCCGAGCATGTCGTTGATCTTGTCGACGATACGTTTGGCGGTGGTGAAGTCGGAACGGTTGAGGTTCAGCGTCAGGCTGTTGCCCTGGTTGAAACCACTCGGTACCGAACGTTCCACCGAGGCACCGCCAGGGATGCGACCGGCCGACGGAACGTTGACGGTGATCTTCGATCCGTCACGGCCCTCTGCGTCGAAACCGCCGACCACGAGGTTACCCTGAGCAACTGCGTAGACGTTGCCGTCGATACCCTTGAGCGGGGTCAGCAACAGCGTACCGCCGCGCAAGCTCTTGGAGTTACCGATCGAGGACACGGTAATGTCGACCTGCTGACCGGGCTTGGCGAACGCCGGCAAGTCGGCACTGATCGACACCGCCGCGACGTTTTTCAACTGCACGTTGCCCGATCCCGGCGGCACTTTGATGCCGAACTGCGAGAGCATGTTGTTGAAGGTCTGCAGGGTGAACGGGGTTTGCGTCGTCTGGTCGCCGGTGCCGTTAAGCCCGACCACCAGGCCGTAACCGATCAACTGGTTGGAACGCACGCCGGAAATGCTGGCGATATCTTTCAGCCGCTCGGCGTGGGCACCAAAAGCGGCGGACATCAGGGTCGCCGCCAGCATGAAGCTTTTCAGATTCAACGTAGCCACCTAGAAAGGGAACAGCGGGCTGAGGAAGAAACGGTCGAACCAGCCTGGCTGACTCGTATCGGCAAATGCGCCGGTACCCGAGTAGGTGATGCGTGCATCGGCGACCCGGGTCGACGACACGGTGTTGTCCGTGGCGATGTCATCGGCGCGCACCAGGCCGGCGATGCGCACCAGTTCGTCACCGGTGTTCAGTGTCAGCCACTTCTCGCCGCGCACGGCGATGATGCCGTTGGGCAGCACGTCAGCGACGGTTACGGTGATCGAACCGGTCAGGCTGTTGCTCTGCCCGGACTTGGCGTCGCCCTTGGTCGAACGGTCAGCGCTATAGCCGGCGTTCAGACTCAGGTCACCGCCACCAATCGGGTTGTTGGTGGTCAGGCTGGAGCCGAACAACGAAGTCAGACCGACACTGTTATCGCTGTTCTTGTCCATCTGCGAGTTGGCGTTCTTGCTCGCCTGTGTGCGCTCGTTCAGGGTGATGGTGATGATGTCACCGACCCGGAAAGCCTTGCGATCGCTGTACAGGTTCTGCTCGAAGCCAGCCTGATAAATCGAGCCGTTGTTGGCCGCAGCCGGCAACGGTGTGCGCGGCAACACCGGGGCGTAGTAAGGGTCATTGGGCTTGGGCGTCGGGGCGACGCAGCCCGCGAGCGAGACGACCCCACTCAATGCCAGAACAGATACAAAGCGATTCATGACCCTACCTCACGGTGTTGCAGGCGACCTCATGGCCGCCTCATAGACTTGATTACAGATTCTGCGTTACGAACGAGAGCATCTGGTCAGCGGTGGAGATCACCTTGGAGTTCATCTCGTAAGCGCGCTGAGTGGTGATCATGTTGACCATCTCTTCAACGGTGCTGACGTTGGAGGTTTCCAGGGTGTTCTGCAGGGTGGTACCGAAACCGGCCAGACCCGGGGTGCCGACTTGCGGCGCGCCGGAAGCGGCAGTTTCCAGGAACAGGTTGTTGCCCACGGCTTGCAGACCGGCCGGGTTGATGAAGTCGGCGGTTTGCAGGTTGCCGATCACCTGCGACGCGGCGTTGCCAGCGACAGTGATGGACACCGTGCCGTCACGGCCGACGGTGAAGGTCTGGGCATCGTTCGGAATGACAATGGCCGGTTCCAGAGCGAAACCACTGGCGTTAACAATCTGGCCATTGGAATCGAGGTGGAAGGTACCGTCACGGGTGTACGACGTGGTGCCGTCCGGCTGCAGAATCTGGAAGAAACCGCGACCGTCGATAGCCATGTCCAGCGGCTGCTCGGTGGTTTGCAGGCTGCCGGCGGTGAAGTTTTTCTGGGTGCCGACAATGCGCACACCGGTACCCAGTTGCAGACCCGACGGCAGTTCGCTGTCCTGGGTCGACTGAGCGCCTGGTTGACGCTTGATCTGATAGAGCAAGTCCTGGAACTCGGCGCGATCACGTTTGAAACCCGTGGTCGACACGTTTGCCAGGTTGTTGGAAATGGTGGTCAGGTTGGTGTCCTGGGCGGACAGACCGGTTTTGGCAACCCATAGAGCCGGAAGCATTCGATTCTCCTCGTGCGCCTGTTTTACGGCGCGACGTTCTGATAATTAGCTGATCTGCAAGACCCGAGCCATGGCCTGGTCGTCGTCTTTGGCGGTGTTCATCATTTTGACGTGCAACTCGAACTGCTTGGCCAAGGCCAGCACCGAGGTCATCTCTTCAACGGCGTTGACGTTGCTCGACTCAAGGAAACCCGACACCAGCTTGACGTTGGCATCGGCCGGCGCAGGCTGGCCGTCCTTGGTGTAGATCGAGCCGTCGAGGCCCTTGTTCATGTTCTTGATGTCCGGGTTGACCAGTTTGATCCGGTCGACTTCCGCCATGACGCGCGGGCCTTCGCCCATCGCACGAATACTGATGGTGCCGTCTTCACCGACTTCGATCTGCTGCTCGGGCGGCACGGCGATCGGACCGCCGTTGCCGATCACCGGCATGCCGTTGCCGGCGCGCAGCACGCCGAGGGCGTCGACATTGAGGCTGCCGGTGCGCACGTAGCTTTCGCCGCCGTTAGGGTTCTGTACGGCAATGAAACCGTTGCCGGTCACCGCGACGTCAAGGTCGCGGCCGGTCTGCACCAGCGAGCCCGGGGTGAAGTCGGTGGCGGGCCGTTCGCTCATGGCAAACGCACGCGCCGGAAAGCTGTCACCGAACACCGGCATCGAACGCGCCTGCTCCAGGTCGCGCTGAAAACCGTTGGTGGAGATGTTCGCCAGGTTGTTGGCATGCGCCTTTTGCGCCAGCGCATTCTGGCTGGCGCCGGTCATTGCCACATAAAGGTACTTGTCCACACTCTTTCCTCTGCATGCCGGACGTTTGCCGCCCACCGCTGTACTGCTGAGCCATAAGCAATTTGCAGACCAACTTTTTTCTGGCGCACAAAGGCCCGGTAAACAAAGGACTTGAGGGATGGCGAGAGGAAATTTGAAATGTATCGAAGTCGAAAAACCGGCGGTGTTATGCCGCTTGGCGGCAAAAGATCAAAAGATCGCAGCGTGCCGCAGCTCCTACATTTGAAATGCGTATTCCTGTAGGAGCTGCCGAAGGCTGCGATCTTTTGATCTTAAGCTTCGGGATCTTTGCCGACCTCATATTCACGCAGTTTGTTGGCAATCGTGGTGTGCGAAACCCCCAGCCGCTTACCCAACTGCCGACTGCTCGGATGCTCGGAATACAGCCGCTCCAGCACTGCTTTCTCGAAGCGCCCGACAATCTCGTCCAGCCCACCCTCCAGCGAGAAATCGCCAAGCGGCTGACGCACGCCGTAATCCGGCAGACGAATATGCTCAGCTTTCACCGTGCCGCCATCGCACAGTGAAACTGCCTGGAACAAAACGTTTTCCAACTGCCGCACGTTGCCCGGCCAGTGGTAATGACTGAGGCGATCCATCGCCGCCGGCGCCAGTTTCGGCAGCGAGCAGCCGATCTGCCGACTGGCCTGATCAAGAAAATGCTCTACCAGTGGGGTTAACCCGTCGAGGCATTCGCGCAGCGGCGGGATGTGTAAGGAGAGCACGTTCAAGCGGTGATACAAATCCTGGCGAAACTCACCGCGTGCGCACAGCTCAGACAAGTCCACCTGGGTGGCGCAGATCACCCGCACATCCAGATAAACCTCTTCATCACTGCCGACCCGTCGGAAGCAACCGTCCTGTAGAAAGCGCAGCAACTTCACCTGCAAGCGCGGGCTCATTTCACCGACGCCGTCGAGAAACAATGTGCCGCCCGCGGTCAACTCCAATAGCCCAAGCTTGCCCTCAGCGCGCGCGCCTTCGAACGCACCCGGGCCATAACCGAACAACTCGGTCTCGGCCATCGACTCGGGCAGGCCGGCGCAGTTAAGCGCCATCAACGGCGACTGCCCGCGCGGACTGGCGAGGTGGCAGGCACGCGCCAGCAACTCCTTACCGGTGCCGGTTTCGCCTTCAATCAATAGCGGCGCATCCAGTGGTGCCATACGCCGCGCTTCCCGCACCACGGCGGCCATGACTTTCGAACTCTGGAAGATGCTGTCGAAGCCACGCAACTCTTGCTTGCGCACGTTGTAGATGCGCTCGCCAACGCGGTCGGCGCGATGCAAGGTCAGCACGGCACCGGCCATCGCTTCACTGTCGTCGTGCTCCGATTGCAGCGGTGCGATGTCGGCCAGAAAGATATCGCCCTTGACCTTGACCCGCATGCCATTGATTCGCGATTTATTCGCGCGCACCAGTTCCGGCAAGTCGAAATCTTCGGCGTAGCGCGACAACGGAATCCCCGGCACCTCATCAACGCGCACACCGAGCAACTGCGCCGCCGCGCGGTTGGCCGCGACGATCGAGCCACCCATGTCGATCGACAACACCGGAAACTCCAGTGCGCCGAGCAGCGCATTCAACTCCATGTGCCGCCGCTCGCTGGGCATCAGCCCTACCCGCTTGACGCCAAACACCCCGGCGATCGCTTCGAACTTGGGGCGCAGCGCTTGAAACTGAATATTGATCAGGTTCGGACAGTGCAGGTAGATCGCATTGCCATGCTCGCCACCGACCTCGCCGCGCGCGACGTTGATGCCGTAGGCAACCAGCAGGTTGAGAATGTCGCGCAGGATGCCGATGCGGTTCTGGCAGTGGACTTTGATGCGCATATAAATCGCCCGAATAAACGATGAGAAACCTGTAGGAGTGAGCCTGCTCGCGATGGCTTTGGGTCAGTTGATATTGATGCTGACTGATACACCGCTATCGCGAGCAGGCTCATTCCTACAGGGGACCGCGCCAGACTTTTCTATGGTGGCACGCAGATAGTTGTCAAGATTATGTGACAGCCATCGGCCTTTTCAAACCCGTGAATCACCGTAAAAGCGAGATATCCGTCAAACCGTAACGATAACTTTACGAATTAAAGAGAAATTTCCTACGCGCAGGCCATTCAACCTGCTGCACATCAACCCGCTCTCAGGTAATTCTGAATCCATCGCTGGACATAACAAGAACGAATTCCCCTAGCAGGAGAGCAGTATGAAGCAGACGCAATACGTGGCCCGCGAGCCCGATGCGCAAGGTTTTATCGACTACCCCGCCGAAGAACATGCGGTGTGGAACACGCTGATCACTCGCCAGCTAAAAGTGATCGAAGGGCGTGCCTGCCAGGAATACCTGGACGGTATCGAAAAACTCGGTCTGCCCCACGACCGCATTCCGCAACTCGGCGAGATCAACAAGGTGCTCGGCGAGACCACCGGTTGGCAGGTCGCCCGCGTTCCGGCGCTGATCCCCTTCCAGACGTTTTTTGAACTGCTGGCCAGCAAGCAATTTCCGGTCGCTACATTCATTCGTACCCGCGAAGAGCTGGACTACCTGCAAGAGCCGGATATTTTCCACGAGATCTTTGGTCACTGCCCGCTGCTGACCAACCCGTATTTCGCCGAATTCACCCACACCTACGGCAAACTCGGTTTGCAGGCCACCAAGGAAGAACGCGTTTATCTAGCGCGTCTGTACTGGATGACCATCGAGTTCGGCCTGGTCGACACCCCACAAGGCAAACGCATCTACGGCGGCGGCATCCTGTCCTCACCGAAAGAAACCGTTTACTCGCTGTCGGACGAGCCTGAGCATCAAGCCTTCGATCCGCTCGAAGCCATGCGCACGCCGTATCGCATCGACATCCTGCAACCGCTGTACTTTGTCCTGCCGAACCTCAAGCGTCTGTTCGATGTGGCCCATGAAGACATCATGGCCATGGTTCGCCAAGGCATGCAGCTGGGTCTGCATGCACCGAAATTTCCGCCGAAACCGAAAGCCGCGTGAACCGCGACTTTTGCTGACAATTGAGCCTGTCAGTCGCCGCCACTTTGGTTTAGCGTGACGGCATTGACAGCTCAAACGCTTTAATAAAAAAAACACACTCGATTTCAGGAATACACCATGTCGACTTTGAACCAAGCCCACTGCGAAGCCTGCCGCGCCGATGCGCCACAAGTCAGCGACGAAGAACTGCCGATCCTGATCAAGCAGATCCCTGACTGGAACATCGAAGTGCGCGACAGCATCATGCAACTGGAGAAGGTCTTCCTGTTCAAGAACTTCAAACACGCACTGGCCTTCACCAACGCTGTCGGCGAGATCTCCGAGGCCGAAGGTCATCACCCGGGCCTGCTGACCGAGTGGGGCAAAGTCACTGTGACCTGGTGGAGCCACTCGATCAAAGGTCTGCACCGCAACGACTTCATCATGGCCGCGCGTACTGACGAAGTGGCCAAGACTGCAGAAGGACGCAAGTAATGCATTTTGACGCCATCGGCCGGGTACCCGGCGACCCGATCCTCGGCTTGATGGAGGCGTATGCGCAGGACAGCAACCCGCGCAAATTCGACTTGGGCGTTGGCGTCTACAAGGACGCTCAGGGCCTGACGCCGATCCCGGAAGCGGTGAAAATCGCCGAAGCGCGGCTGGTCGAAAGCCAGGACACCAAGACCTACATCGGTGGCCACGGCAACCCGCTGTTCGGCAAAGTCATCAATGAGCTGGTGCTCGGCGCCGACTCGAAGCTGATCGCCGAACAGCGTGCCGGCGCTACTCAGACCCCGGGCGGCACCGGTGCCCTGCGTCTGGCCGCCGACTTCATCGCCCAATGCCTGCCGGGCAAAGGCGTGTGGCTGAGCAACCCGACCTGGCCGATCCACGAAACCATTTTCGCCACGGCCGGGGTCAAGGTCAGTCACTACCCATACGTGGGCAGCGACAACCGCCTCGACGTCGAAGCCATGCTCGCGGTGCTCAACGAAGTGCCGAAAGGTGATGTGGTACTGCTGCACGCGTGCTGCCACAACCCGACCGGTTTTGACTTGAGCCATGATGACTGGCAGCGTGTACTGGACGTGGTGCGCAGCCGCAATCTGCTGCCACTGATCGACTTTGCCTACCAGGGCTTTGGCGATGGCTTGGAGCAGGATGCCTGGTCAACCCGCTTGTTCGCGGCAGAGGTGCCCGAGCTGCTGATCACCAGTTCCTGCTCTAAGAACTTCGGTTTGTACCGCGACCGTACCGGTGCGCTGATCGTCTGCGCGAAAACCGCCGACAAGCTCATCGACATCCGCAGCCAACTGGCCAACATTGCCCGCAACCTGTGGTCGACACCGCCGGATCACGGCGCGGCAGTGGTCGCGACCATCCTCGCCGATCCAGAACTGAAAGCCCGTTGGGCCGATGAAGTGGAAGCCATGCGTCTGCGTATTGCGCAACTGCGCAGCGGCCTGGTTGAAGCGCTGGAGCCGCACGGCTTGCGTGAACGTTTTGCGCACATTGGTGTGCAACGCGGGATGTTCTCTTACACCGGGCTGTCGCCGGAGCAAGTGAAACAACTGCGTGAGCATCACAGCGTGTACATGGTCAGCTCGGGCCGGGCGAACGTTGCCGGTATCGACGCTACGCGCCTCGCCTTGCTGGCCGAAGCCATCGCCAACGTCTGCAAATAATCCCTCCCATTGCTCGCTCCCACGCTCCGCGTGGGAATGCAGCCCGGGACGCTCTGCGTCCCAACAGCGGACGCAGAGCGTCCATTGAGGCATTCCCACGCAGAGCGTTGGAACGATCAATCTCTCGTCTGGGCCTCCCCTGCGGCCATCTGTCGCATTAATTTGAATTAAAAGTCTGATTGTCATTTTTCCTGCTGTATCCTTCGCAGGCTTTCTAAAAGCGCGGATCTACCAGATCTATCAACAGACTTAGCGAGGAGCGCAACCATGCACGAGATTCCTAATCTCCCCTTCCCAAGCCTGCACGTACCTGAGCAGACGACCACGCAACAAGCCGGCGCCCTACAGCCCGAGCCGAAAGAAGCCGTTGAGAGCCGCCCGGCCGACAACGAAGAGTAAGACCCGTCGTACAGACCGTGTGGAAAGCGCTAACATGCGCTTTCCACACTGCCTGAACCCCGAGCCCGCCATGACCGACGAATTCTCCGAAAGCCAAGCTGCCGTACTGATCGGCGCCACCGAGAAAATGATCGAGATCTGGAATCGTCTCTCGCCCGAGAAACAAGCCGCCCTGCTCGCCCGTTTCGGCACAGAGGAAAACGCTCTGGCCGCGCTGGTCACCACGCAGCTGGTTGCCCCCGCCAAACCTTGATGTCGCCATCCAGCAAATAGTTTTACTTTTCCCGCCCCAGATCCGTCGGCGTCGGTATCATAAGCAGCCTATCTAATCTGCCGTTCCCGTGGATCGTTACCCATGTCGTCCTCTATGCCAGAACCCCAGCGCCCCCTGGCGGTTACGCTGCAAGTCGTTTCCATCGTCCTCTTCACCTTTATCGGATACCTGAACATCGGTATTCCGCTCGCGGTATTGCCGGGCTATGTCCACAGTGACCTGGGCTTTGGTGCGGTGATCGCCGGCCTGGTGATCAGTGTGCAATACCTCGCCACCCTGCTCAGCCGTCCGTATGCTGGCAAGATCATCGACAACCAGGGCAGCAAACGCGCGGTGATGATTGGCCTCGCCGGGTGTGGCTTGAGCGGTGTGTTCATGCTGATTTCGGCGTGGACACCGAGCATGCCGATGCTCAGTTTGATCAGTCTGTTGATCGGTCGACTGGTGCTGGGCAGCGCGGAAAGCCTCGTCGGCTCCGGCTCGATCGGCTGGGGCATCGGTCGCGTCGGCGCAGCAAACACCGCCAAGGTGATTTCCTGGAACGGTATCGCCAGTTATGGCGCACTCGCGGTCGGCGCACCGTTCGGTGTGTGGCTGGTCAGCCAGTTGGGTCTGTGGAGCATGGGCGTCAGCATCATCCTGCTCGCCGCGCTGGGCCTGTTGCTGGCCTGGCCAAAAACGCCGGCACCGATTGTCGCCGGCGAGCGTCTGCCGTTCATGCATGTGCTCGGTAAAGTGTTTCCCCATGGCTGCGGTCTGGCGCTGGGCTCGATCGGCTTCGGCACCATCGCCACCTTCATCACCCTGTATTACGCGACTCAGCATTGGGACAACGCCGTGTTGTGCCTGAGCCTGTTCGGCGCCAGCTTCATCGGCGCGCGGCTGCTGTTCGGCAACCTGATCAACCGCCTCGGCGGCTTTCGCGTGGCGATTGCCTGTTTGTCGGTGGAAACCCTTGGTCTGCTGCTGTTGTGGCTGGCGCCGGACGCGCACTGGGCGCTGGCCGGTGCGGCGTTGAGCGGGTTTGGTTTCTCGCTGGTGTTCCCGGCGCTGGGCGTGGAAGCGGTGAATCTGGTGCCCGCATCCAGCCGTGGCGCAGCGGTCGGCGCCTATTCGCTGTTCATCGACTTGTCGCTGGGGATCACCGGGCCGCTGGCCGGGGCGATTGCGGCAGGCTTCGGTTTTGCGTCCATCTTCCTGTTCGCCGCCCTCGCCGCGCTAAGCGGATTGGCACTGAGCGTGTATCTGTACAAGCACACCGCCAAGTATCGCGAAGACTAGAAGTCCACTTTGCCGCGCCCGGCCTTGATGCTGCCGCGCTTGGTTTTCGATTCGAGCCGACGCTTCTTTGAGCCGAGGGTCGGCTTGGTCGGACGGCGTTTCTTTTCGACTTTGGTCGCGCTGAGAATCAGCTCGACCAGACGCTCCAGCGCATCGGCGCGGTTGGCTTCCTGCGTGCGGTATTGCTGGGCCTTGATGATCAGCACGCCATCGCTGGTGATGCGACTGTCACGCAGCGCCAGCAGCCGCTCCTTGTAGAACTCGGGCAAGGACGAGGCCGGAATGTCGAAGCGCAAGTGCATGGCGCTGGAGACCTTGTTGACGTTCTGCCCACCGGCGCCTTGCGCGCGGATGGCGGTCAGTTCGATCTCGGCATCCGGCAGATGCACGTTGTTGGAAATCACCAGCATGGAAAAGCGTCCGTAATCAGAACCCGCAGGATACCGCGAAACAGACCTCGAACCTGCTGAAGATCCACTGCCGGCCTTCCCCTGTTCGCGATGAAGCCAAAGCAATCGCCATCGATTTGTCAGAAATCGATCAGCCGCCCAACTGCGCAACTTCTTGCGCACCTGTCGTCAAAAAAACGCCCGTCAATAGTCTCCAGCCCATGTCACACGGGCCCTGTAGCCGAGTGCGCAAGAAGTTGCACAGCACTGCGCAACTTCTTGCGCACTTTGAACCGTTTTCCCCAGCAAAAATCGATTTATCCCGCAGTCATCCGGCGCAAACCCTTGCTGCGTAATGGCCATATAGTGGCTGGCACGGATTTTGATATCAAATCGGCACTAACGCCTGCTGAACGCAGGCAGGAAAGACAGGATTGCTCGCCGAGCCAGCCATCCTCGGTCAAAGGAATGACGCAATGAAAGACGCAATTCGCTTGGGCGACTCCACCACTCACGGTGGCAAAGTCCTCGAAGCCTTCTCCCGCACCGACCTCAACGGCAAGCCGATTGCCGGGGTCGGGCACAAGGTCAGCTGCCCGTTGTGCAAAGGGGTTTTCCCGATTGCCGAGGGCAGCAGCACCTATACCGTCGATGGCACCCCCATCGCACTGGACGGCATGAAAACCGCCTGCGGCGCCGCCTTGATCGCCAGCGGCCCGAAAGGCGCTGTCGTCAGCTAATCCCGTTTTTTCACTTTGATGCGTACCTCTGTGAGGCGGCTTGTTGTCGCCCGCTCGCTGAGGTCTTCAACTTTTTGCCCGCAAAGCCCGGCCCTTGTTGGCGGGTGAGATGCCGTAATGACCACTGAAACTGCTGTCGCAAAACGTGAGCCCCAAGCTGCCATCGCTCCACTCAATGCCATCGACGTTCAGGACGTCGCCAGCAGTGCGGCGGCTTTCGATGCCTGGCTGCAATCCGCCACCGATGGTGTGGTTACGCTTGACCGGATCAAGAACTACGCCGGCTTCTTGCCGGTGGTCGGCAACATCATGGCGCTGGTCGATGCGCTGAGTGACATCGTCACCCTGTCGGACGCCAAGCAACGCGACTTGCTCACGTGGGCCAGCCTTGGCATCAACCTGATTGGCGTATTGCCTTTGCCGCCGTCGATGGCGGCGGCGCGCATGACCCTGCGGCCGACGCTGTTTCTGGTGCGACAGGAGATGAGGGCCAGCAGCAAGTTGTTGCTCAGCACCTCGGTGATCGAGGTGCTGGTCGGTCACCTGAACGCCTCGATCATCGGCACCCTCGATGACTTTGTTGAGCAAGCCAAACGCAAGTTACCGGGGATTCTGGCGGACGCTGGCAAGCTCGGCGAAGAAATCATCAACGAGATTGCCACCGGTATCGAAACAACAGCCCTTGGCCGGCTGGATGCCAAGGGTGATCTGGAGGAAGCCAGCGCAAGAGCAAGCGTCGGCCGCGGCCAACTGCTCAACGACCCCCTCGCGACGGCCGACAACTTTTTAGCGGCCGCCAACAGCGCCTTGAAAGCGGCAGGCAAAGGGATGGTCAACAGCGTCGCGCAGAATCTGCTGCCAAACGATCTCCAGAAACAGATCACCACCGAGACCGGCAAACTGCGCGCGATGGGCCCGGAACTGCGCACGCAGTTGAGCAAGCTCGACGATAAAAATGTGCAGAACTCCATCGGCTGGCTGCTGCAGATCCTCTCCAGCGCCGTGACCCTGTGGCGCAAGCGCAATGCCCATGGCCAGAACGCCGCGGTCCATACGGAGAAGACCGGTAAGGCCACGCACACGGCTGCGGAAGGCGAGTTGGGCGCTAACAACAAGCAAGTCCCAGCGAAAAGTGCGCCTAATCCGGAGAAAGGGCCCTGTAAATGCGCCACTGAATTCAGCATCAACTTTGCCCTGGGTTC
>NZ_AKJR01000114.1:54-16241 GCF_000282235.1 Pseudomonas sp. GM24
GGGTTAGGGTGAGGGGCTTTTCGCTTTAGTCGCATTACTTGCCCTTGAAGTCGGCCTCACGCTTGGCAATAAACGCCGCCATCCCTTCCTTCTGATCCTGCGTGGCAAACGCTGCATGGAACACCCGACGTTCAAAGCGCACGCCCTCGGTCAGGTTCACTTCAAAGGCACGATTCACGCTCTCTTTGATCATCATCGCAATCGGCAGCGACTTGCTGGCAATCACCGCCGCCACTTTCAGCGCTTCGTCGAGCAACTCATCGCTCGGCACAATCCGCGCGACAATCCCGCAACGCTCAGCCTCCACTGCATCGATCAAACGTCCGCTCAGGCACATTTCCATGGCTTTCGCCTTGCCGACGGCGCGAGTCAGGCGCTGGGTGCCGCCCATGCCCGGCAACACGCCGAGGTTGATTTCCGGTTGACCGAATTTGGCGTTGTCGCCTGCCAGAATGAAATCGCACATCAGCGCCAGCTCACAGCCACCGCCAAGGGCGAAACCGTTGACCGCCGCGATGATCGGCTTACGGCGGTTAGCCACGCGATCGCTGTCGCTGAACAGGTCGTCCATGTAGATCTGCGGGTAGGTCAGCTCGGCCATTTCCTTGATATCGGCACCGGCGGCAAAGGCCTTTTTCGAGCCGGTGAGGACAATGCAACCGATGTTCGCATCGGCTTCCAGCGCATCAAGGGCCTGATTCACTTCGCTGACCAGTTGCGCATTCAGCGCGTTCAGCGCCTGCGGGCGGTTCAGGGTGATCAGGCCAACGCGGCCATGGGTTTCGAGCAGAATGGTTTCGTAAGTCATGATTAAAATTCCTTGTCAAAGATTGCGCGAAATGACCATGCGCTGAATATCGCTGGTGCCTTCGTAGATCTGGCAGACACGCACGTCGCGGTAGATGCGTTCCAGTGGGAAGTCGTTGAGGTAACCGTAACCACCGAGGGTTTGCAACGCCATCGAACAGACCTTCTCGGCCATTTCCGAAGCGAACAGTTTGGCCATCGACGCCTCGACCAGTGCCGGTTGACCGCTGTCGCGCAGAGCAGCGGCGTAATGCACCATCTGCCGGGCGACGGCGATCTGCGTGGCCATGTCGGCCAAGCGGAATGCCACGGCTTGATGCTCAATAATTGGTTTGCCGAAGGTGTCGCGCTCACGGGCGTAATCACGCGCCGCTTCAAACGCGGCGCGGGCCATGCCCACCGATTGCGAGGCGATGCCGACGCGGCCGCCTTCAAGGTTGGCCAGGGCGATTTTGTAGCCCTCGCCCTCCTCGCCCAAACGGTTGGCCACCGGCACTTTGACGTCTTCGAAGAGAATCTGGCAGGTGTCGGACGCGTGTTGACCGAGCTTGTCTTCGACGCGAGCGACTTTGTAGCCCGGCGAATCGGTCGGCACTATAAACGCAGTGATGCCGCGTTTGCCGGCACTCGGATCGGTCACCGCAAACACAATCACGATCCCGGCGTTCTGCCCGGAGGTGATGAACTGTTTGCAGCCGTTCAGCACGTAGTGATCGCCTTCCAGCCGTGCGCGGGTTTTCAGGCTGCTGGCATCGGAACCGGCCTGCGGTTCGGTCAATGCAAAAGCGCCGAGCATGGCGCCGCTGGCCAACGGTTTGAGGAAGCGTTCACGCTGATCGTCGTTACCGAACTTGAGAATCGGCACACAGCCGACCGAGTTGTGCACGCTCATGATCGTCGAGCAGGCACCGTCACCGGCGGCGATTTCTTCCAGGGCCATGGCGTACGCCAGGTAACCAGTGTCGCAACCGCCCCACTGCTCCGGCACGAGCATGCCGAAGAAGCCCAGCTCAGCCATCTCACCGATGGCTTCCTTGGGAAAACGGTGCTCGCGATCCCACTCGGCGGCGAACGGTTTGAGGCGTTCCTCGGCGAACTGCCGGGCCATGTCGCGGATCTGGGTTTGGTCTTCGTTGGGAATCATGGTGAATCCTTAATCCGGGTTACACGCGGTCCCCTGTAGGAGCTGCCGCAGGCTGCGATCTTTTGCTCTTGGCCTAAAAACAAGATCAAAAGATCGCAGCCTCGTTGCACTCGTCAGCTCCTACAGGATTAGTGCGTTTAGTAGACGCATTCCACGGCCATGGCCGTGGCTTCGCCGCCGCCGATGCAGATCGCCGCGATACCGCGTTTCTGCTTTCTCTGGCGCAGGGCCGACAGCAACGTCACCAGAATCCGCGCACCCGACGCGCCGATCGGATGGCCCAGGGCACAAGCACCGCCATGCACATTCAACTTGTCATGCGGGATTTCCAGGTGTGTCATCGCCGCCATGCCAACCACGGCAAACGCCTCGTTGACCTCAAACAGATCGACATCACCCAGCGACCAACCGGTTTTCTTGATCAGCTTCTTGATCGCACCAATCGGCGCCACCGGGAACAGGCCCGGGGTATCGGCGAACGCGGCGTGGCCATGGATCACCGCCAACGGTTTCAGTCCGAGTTTCTGCGCCTGCGACTGACGCATCAGCACCAGTGCCGCCGCACCGTCAGAAATCGAGCTGGAGTTCGCCGCCGTCACCGTGCCGCCTTCGCGAAACGCCGGTTTCAGCGAGGCAATCTTGTCCAGTTTGGCTTTTGGCGGTTGTTCGTCGTTGCTGATCAGCACCTGTTCTTTGCCGACGGTCACGGTCAGCGGGACGATTTCGTCCTTGAAGCTGCCGTCCTTGATCGCCTGCTGTGCGCGGGTGGTCGAGGCGATGGCAAAAGCGTCCTGCGCCTCACGGCTGAAACTATTGGTTTCGGCGCAATCCTCGGCGAAGGTGCCCATCAGGCGCCCTTTGTCGTAAGCGTCTTCAAGGCCATCGAGGAACATCGAGTCGAGCACACGGCCATGGCCCATGCGGTAACCGGCGCGGGCACGATCCAGCAGATATGGCGAGTTGGACATGCTTTCCATACCGCCAGCGATGACCACATCGGCACTGCCAGCCACCAGCATGTCATGGGCGAGAATGGTGGTTTCCATACCCGAACCGCACATTTTGTTGACGGTGGTGCAACGGGTCGATTTATCCAGGCCGGCGCCCAACGCAGCCTGACGCGCAGGCGCTTGACCGAGGCCCGCAGGCAATACGCAACCAAACAGCACTTCATCGACTGCATCGCTGGCGACACCGGCGCGTTCAACCGCAGCCTTGATCGCCGCAGCACCGAGTTGCGGCGCGGTGAGGCTTTTCAGTTCGCCCTGAAATCCACCCATTGGCGTGCGCACAGCGCTGACGATAACAATCGGATCGTTGGAAATAGTCATGACAAATCCTCCTTACTTGGCGGCCATGCGCAAGGCACCGTCGAGACGGATCACCTCGCCGTTGAGCATGCTGTTTTCGATGATATGCCGAACCAGCGCGGCGTACTCGGCGGGCTTGCCCAGACGCGGCGGGAACGGCACGCCGGCGGCCAGCGAATCGCGGACTTCCGGGGTCATGCCGGCCATCATCGGTGTTTCGAAAATGCCCGGGGCGATGGTCATCACACGGATGCCAAAGCGCGCCAGTTCGCGGGCGGCTGGCAGCGTCAGGCTGGCGATCGCGCCTTTGGAGGCCGAGTACGCCGCTTGGCCGATCTGACCGTCGAACGCCGCGACCGAGGCGGTGTTGATGATCACACCGCGCTCGCCGTCTGCGTTTGCCTCGGATTCGGCAATCGCCGCAGCGGCCAGACGCAGCATATTAAAGCTGCCGATCAAGTTGACGTTGATCACTTGGGCAAAACTGCTCAGCGCATGCGGGCCGTTCTTGCCGAGGATCTTCTCGCCACGGACGATGCCGGCGCAGTTGACCAGACCGTTGAGGCTGCCAAAGGCTTTGACGGTGGCCTGCACGGCAGCTTCAGCGGCGGCTTCGTTGCTGATGTCGGCGACCACACTTTGTGCGCCCAGACGCTGAGCCTGAGCGGCCACGGCTTCGGCGTTCATGTCCACCAGCATCACTTTGGCGCCGGCACTGACCAACAATTCAGCGGTGGCCGCACCGAGGCCCGATGCGCCGCCGGTGACGATAAAAACCTTGTTCTCGATCTGCATGACTGTAATTCCTGATTCAAGCTGAAACGTTATGCGCCGCAGCCTCTTGAGCTTTGGCGATTTCCTGGTTGCGCAAGATAAAGCGCTGCAATTTGCCACTTGGGGTCTTGGGCAATTCGCTGACAAATTCGATTTCACGCGGGTACGAATGCGCGGCCAGACGTTTGCGCACATGTTGGCGCAGCTCTTCGGCCAACTCCGGAGCCGCACGGTATTGCGCACTCAGCACCACGAAAGCTTTGACCAGTTCGGTGCGCTCCGGATCGGGTTTGCCGACCACCGCCGCCTCGACCACGGCCGGGTGTTCAATCAGTGCACTTTCCACGTCGAACGGCCCGACACGGTAGCCGGAGGTGGTGATCACATCGTCGCTGCGGCCGACGAAGCTGATGCTGCCGTCCGGGTTCCATTCCACGGTGTCGCCGCTGAGGTAGTAATCGCCGACGAAGGCTTTGGTCGGCGCGCCTTCATAGCCACCGAACCAGCACATCGGTGATTGCGGTCGGTCGATGGCAAGAATGCCCGGCTGGCCGACGCCGAGTTCGTTGTATTGGTCGTCGAGCACGACGATGCGGTGGCCCGGCGAAGCGAAACCGGCGGCGCCGACATGAACCGCGTGGTCGAGACCGTGGTGATTGCACAGGACCATGCCCAGTTCGGTCTGGCCGTAATGGTCGTGGATGACCACGTCGAGGTTGTCGGCGAACCAGCGGATCACTTCCGGGTTCAGCGGCTCACCGGCGCTGCTGACGATGCGCAATTTGCCTTTGATCGACTTGGCGAACTCGTCACCGCCGGCAATCAGCAAGCGATAAGCGGTTGGCGATCCGGTGAGGTTGGTGATGCCGTACTTGTTGATCACCCGGCAGGTGCTTTCGAGGGTGAACGGGCCATCGTAGAAGGTGATCGGGTGGCCCATCGACAACGGGCCGGTGACGCCGAAGTAGATGCCGTAGGCCCAGCCCGGATCGGCGACGTTCCAGAAGGCATCTTCCGGGCGCAGGTCCACGGCGTCACGGGTGTAGCTCTGGAACGCGACGATGGCCTTGAGCGGTACCGACAGTGCTTTCGACGGCCCGGTGGTGCCGGACGTGAACATCAGCAGAAACGGGTCTTCTCCGGTCAACAGCACCGGTTCGCACACATTGGAATAGTTGGCCAGTTCGGCCCAGAAACTGAAATCGCCACGGACGATGCCCTGGCCTTTGGCCCCGCCGACGGTAACGAGCGTCGGGCAATCGGCGACTTCAGCGAGTTTCGGCCGGTTGACCGCGTCAGTAACAACGACTTTGGCGCCGGAACTGTTCAGGCGATGTTCGAGGGCTTTAGGGCCGAACGCGGTGAACAGCGGCTGATACACCGCGCCGATGCGCCAGGTGGCCAACACGGTGATGAGCAATTCGACGTTGCGCGGCAGCAGCCCGGCGACCTTGTCGCCCTTCTGCACGCCTTGGGCGAGAAGGAAATTGGCGAAACGCGCGGCTTTGTCCTGCAGATCGTTGAAGGTGTACGTCGCACTGGCGCCGTCGCGGCCTTCCCAGAACAAGGCAATGCGCCCAGGCAAGGCGTGGCGGTCGCAACATTCGACGCAGGCGTTGAGCGCCTCAAGCGTACCGCTGAGCGCGGCATCCACGGTGTGCTGATAGTTGAACTGTGCGGTGGCAGACAAGTAATCGCGCATTGCCAGAATCCCTCTGTTTTTTATTAGGCTGGGAAGCGTAAACAACAGGGAGATAGTCGCGCTGTGGGGCAGCGGCGGCAATGGTCAAAGCCATCAATGTGGCTGACTGGTTTGGCCAAGACTGCTACCACACTGATCGTTCCCACGCTCTGCGTGGAAATGCAGCCTTGGACGCTCTGCGTCCGCTCCAGAGCTGGAACGTGGAGCGTCCCTTGAGGCATTCCCACGCAGCGCGTGGGGATGATCAAGCGGCGGGATGTGTTGGATCAGACAACCTCGTTCAGGATCAACGTGCGGTAATGGCCCGGATTCGAACCCGACCACTTGCGAAACGCCTTGTAAAACGAACTCGCATCAGCAAAGCCCAAGCGGCTGGCAATTTCGACAAAACTGATCGAAGGCTCCGCCAGCCAAATGATCGCCAACTCTTTGCGCACACTGTCCTTGAGGCCCTGATAGGTCTGCCCTTCTTCAGCCAGTCGCCGGCGCAACGTCGAGGCTGACATGCACAATTGTTGCGCCAGCGCCTCGGTCTCCGGCCATTGCTCAGCCGGCAGTTGCCGCAAATCCTGCTTGATCCTACTGGCGAGGCTTTCCGGGTCGCGGTACTTCACCAGAATATTGGCCGGAGCGTGGGCGAGAAAACGCTTCAACTCCTCGGCCGTGCGTTTGATCGGCAGGTCGAGGCAATCGGCAGAGAAAATCATCCGGGTTCGCGGCCGATCAAAACGCAGGTTTTCCGAAAACATCACCCGATAGTCATCGGTGAAATTCGGTTCGGGGCAGCGCAGTTCAATCGCCAGAATCGGAATCCGCCGCCCGGCCAGCCAGCAGGCCACACCGTGGACGATCATCCAATAAGTGAAATAGGTGAAGGCGCGGCGCGGTTCGGGCTCATCCTCCAGCAGAACGATTTCCGCCAGACTTTGCTGGTGCACCAGTTGCGCCGGCAGGCATTCGAGCATCAGTGAGAGAAAGCTCAACCCCGTACTCAAACCCGCCGCCAGCGTCGGTTGCGCCATCGCGCTGCGACAGAGGAATTCAAGGCTGCCGGATTTGAGCTTGCGCGGGTCCATGCCAAAGAACTCGTCATCGCCACGGCGCGCCAATAACCGCCAGAGTTTCGCGTAATGCGAGGCCGGCACCCGGCCGTGTTCGGTTTGCAGCAACGCCGGATCAATCCCGACCTTGTTCAAGACTTCTTCCATGGCCACGCCCGGGGCACAACTTTGCAGCAGCGCTTCACGCACCAGTTGAACGGCGATGGTGTCTTTTTCCGACATGGAGCGCGATAAACCTTGTTGTTTTTGAATGGCAGGCATATTACCGCAGGACACGAATTCAACACGAATCCCCTGTAGGAGTGAGCCTGCTCGCGATGGCGTCGTGTCATTTAGCGCTGAATGTTCTGACACACCGCTATCGCGAGCAGGCTCACTCCTACAGGGATCAATGCGAGGCAAAAATTGAGGTCGTTCAGCAACTGTTCAGGTTTATGTCAATCAATGTCATGTGAGAATGACTTTCATTATGTTACAACTTGTAACCTCTAGAAATGACCTTTTGGATGCCGAATGCTCGTTCCCTTTCTGATCATGCTGCGCGAAGGCATTGAAGCCGCGCTGATCGTTGGCATTATCGCCAGCTACCTGCAACAGACTGGCCGTGGTCAATGGATGCCTGCCGTGTGGATCGGCGTGTTTCTCGCTGCCGCCCTCGCCCTGCTGGTCGGTGGTGGCCTGGAACTGGTCAGCGCTGAATTCCCGCAAAAACAGCAGGAACTGTTCGAAGGCATCGTCGGGCTGGTGGCCGTGGGCATTCTCAGCTCCATGGTGTTCTGGATGCGCAAGGTCGCGCGCTCGATCAAGCATTCGCTGCAAGCCTCGCTCGATCACGCGCTGACATCTTCCAGACATCAAGTGATCGCGCTGATCGCCATGGTGTTTTTCGCGGTCGCCCGTGAAGGTCTGGAAACGGTGTTCTTCCTGCTCGCGGTTTTCCAGCAGAGCGAAGGCCCGGGCGCGCCGATCGGTGCCCTGCTCGGGCTGATTCTGGCGATCATCGTCGGGTTCCTGATCTACAGCGGCAGCATGCGCCTCAATCTTTCGGCGTTCTTCAAGTGGACCGGCCTGTTCATTCTGGTGGTCGCTGCCGGGATTCTCGCCAACTCAGTGCAGGCCCTGCATGAAGCCGGGCTGTGGAATCACCTGCAGACCGTGCTCTTCGACTTCAGCGCGACGCTGCCGATGGATGGCCCGTTGGGCTCGGTGCTGGCCGGCATGTTCGGTTATCAGGATGCGCCAACCGTCAGCACCCTCGGTGCCTATCTGCTTTATCTGCTGGTGGCGCTGGTGATGTTCTTCCTTCCCGCGCCCAAGCCCTCCACGCAATCGTCTTCCGTTTCCAGCCAATAAGGGCATCCATGTCAAAGCCTAATACTCCTCAGGCCTCCCCTCCTCGCGCCTTGCGTTGGGCGGTGGCCGGTTCAGTGGTGGTGATGATCGCCGCCGGTGGTCTGTTTTATTACGCCTCGAAAATGGCTGCGGCCAAGCGTCAGCACAACCACGATGAAGTGGTGGTGAACATTCATCCGGGCAGTTGCGAGCCGAATGCGCTGACGGTGCCGGCCGGTCGCGCCAGTTTCCGCATCGTCAACCGCTCCGACCGGGCGGTGGAATGGGAAATCCTTGACGGCGTACTCGTCGTTGAAGAACGCGAAAACATCGCGCCGGGCCTGAGCCAGGTGATCAACGCCAATCTGCAACCGGGCGATTACGCAATCACCTGCGGGTTGCTGAGTAATCCTCGCGGCACACTGCACGTGACGCCGACGGCTGCCTCCGATGCTGCGGCCAAAGCCAAACCGTCGATGGTCGCCTTCGTCGGGCCGCTGTCGGAATTCCGTGTGTACCTGGCCAGCCAGAGCAGCGCGCTGATCAAAGCCGTCACGGCGCTAAATCAAGCGATTGAAAGCGGTGATCTCAGCCAAGCGCAGGCGCTGTACCTGCCCGCGCGTGCGGCTTATCAACGTCTGGCCCCGGCCGCGCAACGCCTGGCCGAACTGGACAACAGCATCAACGCCCGCGCCGATTACTTCGAGAAACGCGAGCAGGATCCGGCCTTCGTTGGTTTCCACCGCCTCGAATACGCGCTGTTCCAGCAACGCAAACTCGACGAGCTGACACCCGTGGCCCAGCGCCTGCTCAGCGACGTCACCGCGCTCAAACAGCAATTGCTCGCGCAGTCGCTGCCACCGGAGCAACTGGTCAACATCATCGTGCGCAACCTCAACACCTTGGCCGACGTCCGCGCTGCCAGCGGTGAAGAAGAACGCTACAGCCACAGCGACCTCAACGGTTTCGCCGCCAACGCACAGACCGCGCGCAAAGTCGTCGATCTGCTGCGGCCGATGCTGACCAAGTCTGCCGCCGACCTGCTGCCGAAAATCGACAAGGCACTGGCCGACTTCGACACCGAACTCAACAGCTACAAGATCAAGGACGGCTACGCCAGCTACGACTCCGTCAGCGGCGAACAACGCAAGCAGATCGCCGACAAGGCCCAGGCTCTGGCCGACGCACTGGATGGCATCGATCCCGCCCTCGGCCTCTCCGGCCTGTAAGCAGAAGAAGAATTCCCGATGAAAGATTTAGAAACGCTCAACCTGCAACGCCGCCGTGTCTTGATGGGCATGGGCGCCGCCGGTGTCGCCCTCGCCGGGTCCGCCCTGAGCTGCCCGGCCATGGCCGCCGCGCCGGCGCAGGTCACCGAAGCACCGAGCAGCGACAAGACCGAAGACCGCCACGATTTCCACGGCGTGCACCAGACCGGCATCGTCACTCCGCGTCCGGCGTCGGGCATGCTGGTGTCATTCGATGTGTTGGCCAGTGATCGCGAAGATCTGGAGCGGCTGTTCCGCACGCTCAACGAGCGCATTGCCTTTCTGATGAAGGGTGGCCCGGTCGCACAGATCGATCCGAAACTGCCGCCGCCGGATTCTGGCATCCTCGGCCCGAACGTCACGCCGGACAACCTGACCATCACCGTGTCCGTCGGTGAATCGCTGTTCGACGAGCGCTTCGGTCTAGCCGACGCAAAACCGAAACGCCTGATGCGCATGGTCGGGTTTCCCAACGATGCGCTGGACGCCGATTGCTGCCATGGCGATCTGAGTTTGCAGTTCTGCTCGAACACCGCCGACACCAACATTCACGCCCTGCGCGACATCGTCAAAAACCTCCCCGACCTGCTGCTGGTGCGCTGGAAACAGGAAGGCAGCGTGCCGCCGCAAGCCCCGGCGAAACCGGGGTTGCCAGCGCAATCGGCGCGCAATTTCCTCGGTTTCCGTGATGGCTCGGCCAACCCCGACTCCAACGACAGCAAAGCCATGGATCGTCTGGTCTGGGTGCAACCGGGCAGCGATGAACCGGCCTGGGCTGCCCATGGCAGTTACCAAGCGGTGCGGATCATTCGCAACTTTGTCGAGCGCTGGGACCGTACGCCGTTGCAGGAACAGGAAAGCATCATCGGCCGGGTCAAGACCACCGGCGCGCCGATGGGTGCGCAGCATGAGACCGAAGTCCCGGATTACAGCAAAGACCCGGCCGGCAAGCTGACCAAGCTCGACGCGCACATTCGCCTGGCTAATCCGCGTACGGCTGAAACCCAGGCCAATCTGATCCTGCGCCGGCCGTTCAACTATTCGAATGGCGTGAACAAGAACGGCCAGCTCGACATGGGCCTGCTGTTCATCTGTTACCAGGCCGACCTGGAAAAAGGCTTCATCACCGTGCAGACCCGCCTCAACGGCGAGCCGCTGGAGGAATACCTCAAACCGGTCGGCGGCGGGTACTTTTTCACCCTGCCGGGTGTCACGGGCGACAAGGACTTCATCGGCCGCTCGCTGCTCAACGCCACACAACCGAAAACCGCTGCCTGAAACAACATCTCAACACTGGAGCCGCCCCCATGAAAAAGACGCCACTCGCGTTATTGCTGACCCTAGGTTTGCTCAACACCCCGCTGTCGGCGTTCGCCGCCACGGCACCGCTGGATCTGGTCGGGCCGGTTTCGGACTACAAGATTTACGTCACCGAGCAATTGGATGAACTGGGTAGCCACACCCAACAATTCACCGACGCCGTGAAGAAAGGTGACCTGGCCACCGCGCAAAAGCACTACGCACCGACCCGCGTTTACTACGAGTCGATCGAGCCGATTGCCGAACTGTTCAGTGACCTCGATGCGTCCATCGACTCCCGCGTCGACGACCACGAGAAAGGCGTGAAAGCCGATGACTTCACCGGTTTCCACCGCATCGAATACACGCTGTTCTCGGAGAAAAGCACTCAGGGCCTGAACGAACTGGCGGACAAGCTCAACAGCGACGTCAAAGACCTGCAAACCCGCGTCGCCAGCCTGACCTTCCCGCCTGAGAAAGTCGTCGGTGGTGCTGCTGCGTTGCTGGAGGAAGTGGCCGCGACCAAGATCTCCGGCGAAGAAGACCGCTACAGCCACACGGACCTCTACGACTTCCAGGGCAACATCGACGGCGCGAAGAAAATCGTTGATCTGTTCCGTCCGCAGATCGAAAAGCAGGACAAGGCTTTCGTAGCGAAGGTCGACAAGAACTTTGCCACGGTCGACAAGATTCTGGCCAAGTACAAGACCAAGGACGGTGGTTTCGAGACTTATGACAAGGTGAAGGATAACGACCGTAAGGCGCTGGTCGGGCCGGTGAATACACTGGCGGAAGACCTGTCCACGTTGCGTGGCAAGTTGGGTCTGAATTGATTTTTTGTAGCGTCTAAGCGGGCCCCATCGCTGGCAATCCAGCTCCCACAGTGTTCTCGGTCATTCACAAATATTGTGTACACCATAGAACCTGTGGGAGCTGGCTTGCCAGCGATGGCATTTTCAGCAGCCTTACAAAATCCGGTAGAGCAACCGCTCAATCCGCACCCGACTCACGCGCTTGAGAAACTTGGCCACCCCGGCCGGGTATTCCGGCAGCGTCTCCAGACTCTGAAAGCTGTCGATCCGCGTGGTATGGCGGAAAATCTCCTCCAGTTCCTTCGCTCGCGGCTCCAGCCACTCGCCCTTCGGGTCATCAATCAACAACGCGTTCTCAAGATCCAGGCGGAACGCCCGTGGATTCAGGTTGTTACCGGTGAGCAGCGTATAACGCTGATCGATCCACATGCCCTTGAGGTGATAGGTGTTATCGCCGTCGCGCCACAGGTGCAGGTTCAACTGACCGCTGTCGATGTTGCGCTGATGGCGCTTGGCAAAGCGCCGCAGGCTGATCTCGTACAGATACGGCAACGCTGCGATCACCTTGAACGGCTCGCTCGGCGGGATGTAGAAGTCGTTGGCGGTTTTGTCGCCGACGACGATGTCGATTTTCACGCCACGGGCCAATGCGCGGTTGATCTCGCGAATCACCCCCAGCGGCAGATTGAAGTATGGCGTGCAGATGGTCAGCTGTTTTTGCGCGCTGGCGATCAGTTCGAGAATCGCCCGGTTCAGCGGGTTGTTCTTGCCGACGCCGAGCAACGGGGTAACGGACAGACTGTCTCTGGCGGTGCTGCCGGTGGCCGTGTCGTACGTTGCATATTTGAGGCGGCTACGCAGATCACCGATGTCATTGCGCAAGCTACGCGTGGTCGGCAGGTTCGGCAGATCGAGGCGATGCACCGCTTTCGATTCGATCAGGCCGTGCTTGACCAAGTGATGCATCGAGTCCGCCAGCTCGTGGCTTTGCAGTACGTGGTAGCGGTCGAAACGGTATTTGTCGAACTTGTGCAGGTAAACGTTGTTCAGGCTCGCGCCGCTGTAGACCACGCAGTCGTCGATCACGAAGCCTTTCAAATGCAGTACACCAAACAACTCGCGGGTCTGCACCGGAACGCCATACACCGGCACTTCGCTCTGGTGCGTGCGGGTCATTTCCTGATACCACGCCGAATTGCCCGGCTGCTTGCCGGCGCCGATCAGCCCGCGCTGAGCGCGCAACCAGTCGACCACCACGGCGATTTCCAGCTCGGGACGCTTGAGCTTGGCGGCGTGGAGTGCATCGAGAATTTCCTGACCGGCTTCGTCTTGCTGCAGATACAGCGCAACGATGTAGATGCGCTGGGTCGCTGCAGCGATTTTCTCGAGCAGGCAACGACGAAATTCAGCGGCGCCGGACAGAATGGTCACGGCCTCGGCGGTCAGCGGGAAGCTGCGCAATTTGGGCAGCAAGGAGCGTTTGAAAAGCAACGGCATAGGGCTCGCAATGGGTCGAATCCGAAGAACCCGAGAGCTTACACCATCGCATCCTTCGGGTCTTGTTAGTGCCCGTAATGAGATCAAAAGATCGCAGCCTTCGGCAGCTCCTACACGGGCCAATGTAGGAGCTGCCGAAGGCTGCGATCTTTTGATTTTAAAAAACCATTGCCAAAGGAGAACAATCGTTCTACTGTTCGCCACATGAACGAAATCACTAGCAACGACACACGCGACATCATCCTGGATGTCACCGAAAAGTTGATCTATAAAAGTGGCATCGCTGCCACCAGCATGGACCTTCTGGTGAAAACCGCCGGCGTCTCCAGAAAAAGCATCTACCGCTACTTTGCCGACAAAGACGCGCTGACCGTCGCCGCCTTGCAGCGTCGCGACGTGCGCTGGATGCACTGGTACCGCAGCGCTGTCGATCAGGCCGAAACCCCGGCCGATCGCCTGCTTAACCTGTTCACGGTGCTCAAGAGCTGGTTCGCCTCGGAAGGTTTCCGTGGCTGCGCCTTCATCAACACCAGCGGCGAGACCGGCGATCCACAGGACCCGGTGCGCCTGGTCGCCAAAGAACACAAACAGAAGCTGCTCGACTACGTGTGCGAGCTGTGTACCGAACATGGCGCCGAGGACCCGCAACTGCTGGCCAAACAGTTGCTGATCCTGATTGACGGTGCCATTACCGTAGCGCTTGTGATGGGTGATCACAGTGCCGCCGATAATGCGCAATGCATGGCGCGAAAGTTATTGGACCTGTAACGCCTTAATAAGCCGGACTTGTTGTTCAATTATTAATTAGATTGGGAGACTGAACATGTCTACTGCAGCCCAGGTACGTCCGCCATTGCCGCCCTTCAACCGTGAATCGGCGATCGAGAAAGTTCGTCTGGCCGAGGATGGCTGGAACTCCCGCGACCCGGAACGGGTATCGCTGGCCTATACCCTCGACACCAAGTGGCGTAACCGCGCCGAGTTCGCCAACAACCGCGAAGAAGCCAAGGCCTTCCTCACCCGTAAATGGGCGAAAGAGCTGGATTACCGTTTGATCAAGGAACTCTGGGCTTACTCGGATACTCGCATCGCCGTGCGTTATGCCTATGAATGGCACGACGATTCGGGTAACTGGTTCCGCTCTTACGGCAATGAAAACTGGGAATTCGACGAGCAAGGCCTGATGTTCCAGCGCTACGCGTGCATCAACGACATGCCGATCAAGGAGAGCGAACGCAAGTTCCACTGGCCACTGGGCCGGCGCCCGGATGATCACCCAGGCCTGTCCGACCTCGACCTGTAAATCCGGGACCTGTGAGTCTGTTGAATCTGCCGACCGCAGGACAACTGTAGGAGCAGCCTTCACTGCCCCTACAGTTGTTGCCTCACCATCTTAAACACGAAAACCGTCCGGCCACTTGAGCGGCCACGCCAGAGGATAGAATCAAAACCTTCCCCTCTTTGGCGGAACATAATCAGGGTCCGGCTCTAGTTCGTATGTAACAGTTGCGGAATGCTTGGACGGGTTTAGCACCACGTCTGAAATCTTCACTAACGACCCCGGTTTTTTTAGCAACTTCACAGCCTTTGCTTTAGCGTCTTCTTTGGTTTCAGAAGTTCCGTGCAAATCAACGATGAATTCCATTGCTCATGCTCCTGCGTGACCTCCACCAAGTCGGAATAACCGGGCGTAGTGAAGTCTGCCATCGGATTCAAAATGGAAAACCTGTCAAACTTGACAGGTATCGAGCTTGATTTGGAATAGCTTTCAGCAGTTTGATATCCAAATGTGTTGAATGCTCAGTCGGCTTTGCCGGTAGGCTGGTTCCCACAAGTTCGCATAGGGTTCAGGCAACAGCGGCAGTCTTTTCTGCCTCCAGTTCGCGAACCAGCGGCAACACCCGCCGGCCGAAATATTCGACTTCTTCCTGAAAGTGCAGAAACCCCGCCAGCACCAGATCCACCCCCACCGCTTTCAGCGCGACAATCCGCTCGGCAATCTGCAGCGGTGTACCAATCAGATTGGTTTTGAAGCCATCGTTGTACTGCACCAGATCCTCGAACGTCGATTTCGCCCAGTTGCCCTCACCTTCCGGCGACGCCCTGCCCGCCTGCTTCGCCGCGTCGCCAAAAGCATTCACTGCCTCTGGATCGGCCTGATCGATGATCTGCGCCAGTACGGCTCTGGCCTCTTCTTCGGTGTCACGGGCGATGACAAAGGCATTCACACCAACCTTCACCGAATGATTGTTCGCCGCTGCTTTGGCACGAATATCGTCAACCTGCGCCTTGATCCCCTCAACGCTGTTGCCGTTGGTGAAATACCAGTCCGAAACGCGCGCGGCCATGTCGCGCGCCGCACGGGAACTGCCGCCCTGGAAGATCTCCGGACGGCCCAGCGGTTTCGGCTTCAGGCTGTAATTGTCGAAGCGGTAGAAGTCGCCGCGAAAGCTGAAGTTGTCCTGACTCCACACGCCGCGCAATGAGCGAATGAACTCCTCGGAACGGCGATAACGCTCGTCATGCTCCAGCCAATGCTCGCCGATGGCCTGGAACTCGCCTTTGAACCAGCCACTGACGATATTCACCGCGATACGGCCATTGGTGAGTTGGTCGATGGTTGCCAGTTGCTTGGCCGCCAACGCGGGTTGCCATGGGCCGGGCAGAATCGCGGCGATCACCTTGAGTTTGCTGGTGGCAGCGAGTAACGCGTGGCTGAACGCCACGGATTCATGCTGGAACTCCGCACCATACCCGGCGGTGAAACGGATCTGCGTCAGCGCGTATTCGAACCCGGCCGTCTCGGCGAGCTGCGCCAGTTTGCGGTTGTAGTCGATGCCCCAATCGGTGCGCTGTTCGATCTTGCTGACCACCAGCCCACCGCTGACGTTCGGCACCCAGTAGGCAAATTTTACGGCTTGCTGACTCATCGGCGTGTCCTCGGGACATTTGCGGAGATGGGAGTCATAGAGCAGCAAGCGTGCCAGCCTTGGAATGTCCGGTTTTGTTGGGTTTCCGGATGGAGTTGATGTTTTGTGGAAGGGGGATTTGTTGGCAGGTTGTTGTGTGGGCAACAGTTGGTTTATTTGTTGGCTCGACTGCCCTCATCGCTGGCAAGCCAGCTCCCACAAGGATCGGGGTGAACAATGATCTTCAGTGCAACGCAAAAACCTGTGGGAGC